>JAEZVA010000041.1 GCA_023443315.1 Bacillota bacterium
GGAAGGTCCCACAGGTCCGGAGGGGCCCACAGGTCCGGAAGGTCCCACGGGTGCGGAAGGTCCAACAGGACCAGAGGGTCCCACAGGTCCGGAAGGTCCAACAGGTCCGGAAGGTCCTACAGGACCTGAGGGTCCGACAGGACCAGAGGGTCCAACAGGACCAGAGGGTCCAACAGGACCGGAGGGTCCCACAGGACCGGAGGGTCCGACAGGTCCGGAAGGTCCAACAGGTCCGGAAGGTCCAACAGGTCCGGGGGTTGCAGATCTTGCATTCGTTAACAACACCGGAACGCTAGCGGTGTTTCCTCCGTCTGCAGAGGTCACAGTGGCGTCTCAGACCATCGGAGTTACTGCGGGGCAGCAGGTCAAGGTGGATTTTGCATTTGGATTTAACTCGGTTACAGCGGCAAACTATACAATTAACGCAGAGTTTCGGTTGTATCGCGATGGGGTTTTGATTGACACGCGGGGCTTGGATCGAGCAGGTGCAACTGCCGGAACACAGCGCTACCCTATTGCAAACACCTATGTCGATACCGCAGTTGCTACGGGTACCAGCACCTATCAAGTGCGTGTGATTGTTATTACGGGAACCAACGTCACATCTTCGGCCGCAATCAACCGCAATTTGAATATGATTGCCTTTTAACGATTAAGCAAAAACAGGGGTAGGCGTAAGCCTGCCCCTGTTTCATGTCGGTATCACATTATATCGGCACTGCATAAAGTGTTAGTGTACCTCCAGTAGAAGCCCGTAATGTATAAGGGACGAAAGGCAGTGCGATGCCAATGGGTAAATATAAAGTCTGTGTCTACGCCATCTGCAAAAACGAAGAGCAGTTTGTGGACCGCTGGATGGATGCGGTGAGCGAAGCGGATATAGTGGTAGTCACCGACACCGGCTCTACCGATGGTACCGTCGAAACGCTGCGCGCACGGGGTGCGGTGGTATATACCGAACAGATTACCCCATGGCGGTTTGACACCGCGCGTAACCTGTCTATCGACCATATCCCCGAGGATGTAGACATCTGCGTGTGCAACGACCTCGACGAGGTGTTCCGTCCCGGCTGGCGGCAGAAGCTTGAAGATGCGTGGCAACCACAACACACGCGCGCACGATACCTGTTTAACTTCTCGCTCGATCAAAACGGCAACCCAATTCGGCAGTTTACAATGGAAAAGGCGCACCGCCGCCACGGTTTTCGGTGGGTTCATCCCGTACACGAGATGCTGGCGTACAGCGGGGAGGATGCTGAGGATGTTGTGTGGGTGGATATGGTGCTCGACCATTACCCCGACTTAAGCAAGTCGCGCGGGCAGTATCTGCCGCTGCTTGAGCTTTCTGCCGCAGAAAACCCGGAGGATGACCGCACCGCGTTTTGGCTGGGCAGGGAGTACCTATATAAGGCGCAGTACGATAAAGCGATAGCGGAGTTAACACGCCATCTGTGCCTGCCCACCGCAAAATGGGCGGAAGAACGGTGTGCCTCAATGCGATGCATTGCGTCGGCGTATCAGGCAAAGGGTGAGGGGGAGGCTGCAAAGCAATGGCTATATCGCGCCATTGCCGAGTGCCCTTTTGTGCGCGAGCCGTATTACGACATGATGAATCTTTGCTATCGGCAGGGCGATTGGACACTTTGCGCGCTGATGGTGGTGTCGGCACTTGCCATCACGCAAAAAAGCGGCAGCTACCTGACTGAGGAAGCGGCATGGGGCGCGTCGGTGTACGATTTTGGGGCAATCGCCTGCTATCGAATCGGGTTGTATGCGCAGGCGAGTGAGTACATTCAAACCGCATGCAGCTTAAGCCCAAGCGACAAGCGCCTGCAAAACAATCTTGCGCTAATCCGCGCCAAAGTCACAGGAGAAGGGGAATTAGAGAGATGAGCCGATACAAGGTTTGTGTATACGCCATCTGCAAAAACGAAGCGCAGTTTGTGGACGGGTGGATGGATTCGATGTGTGAGGCGGATCTGGTGGTGGTCACCGACACCGGCTCGACGGACGATACCGTCTCAAAGCTCAAAGACCGCGGGGCGGTGGTGTACACCGAGCTTGTCAGCCCGTGGCGGTTTGACGAGGCGCGCAACCGCTCGCTCGACCATGTGCCGGATGACGTAGACATCTGCGTGTGCACCGATCTGGATGAGGCGTTTCTACCGGGCTGGCGAGATAAACTTGAGCAGGCGTGGAACGACAACGCCACCATGGGCAGATACCTGTACAACTGGAGCTTGCGTAAGGACGGCACGCCCGATGTGCAGTTTCGGTACTTTAAGGTGCATACAAAAAAGGATTACCGCTGGGTATACCCCGTTCACGAGTGTCTGCACTATGTGGGCAGTGGCAGCGCGGTAGAGGTGTTTATCGACGGCATGGTGTTAAACCATTACCCCGATAAAAACAAGCCGCGCTCGAGCTATCTTGCCCTGCTGGAGCTGGGAGCCAACGAAAGTCCGCAGGACGACCGCATGAACTTCTACCTTGGCAGGGAGTATTTTTTTGCGGGAAGATGGCAGGAGTGCATCGATGTGCAAAAGCGCTACCTCGCCCTGCCCACCGCCACATGGAAAGAGGAAAGGTGCGCCGCAATGCGACTGATTGCGCGGTGCTATAACTACCTAAAAAACAGACAGGAATCGCGCAGCTGGTTTTACCGCGCGGTTGCCGAATGCATGACCATGCGCGAGCCATATGTCGAGTTTGCAAATGCGGCATACGAGTGGAACGATTGGCTACTGTGCCTGTGTATGGCAGAACACGCCCTTGCCATTACCGAGAGGTCGCCAAGCTATATCAGCGTCGGCTGCGCATGGGATCACACACCCTACGACCTGGCATCCATCGCGTGCTGGAATCTCGGGCTGTATGAACGGGCGCTTGTATATGTAAAACAGGCGGTCGCAATCACCCCAAACGACCAGCGTCTTAACGCAAACTTGCTACTGATGCAAAGTAAGTTAAGCGAGAAACCGAAAGAGTAACCTCGGTTTAAAGATACAAAGCAAAAATCGCAGCCGTCGGTGAAACGGCTGCGATTTTTGTGAGGATGAATCTCTGCGGCTAGAAATGGTTGTTGTATGAGAAGTTAACAAAATAAAAGGGGTTTGCCCTAAAGCACCCAAATACCTTTGCCATCGTGCAGGATACGTTGCTCAAAGGCTTAATACCCGTAAGCAGGCGCGCAATAATGTATCACACATTCGTGTAGTTGCAGCGCCATAGAGCAATTTCTGATATGAAATTAAAGTAACTGAATTCCACAGCAGTAGCGGACAAACTGCAGTTAGTTAGCGAGCGCTAACTAACTGATATTCAGTTTACACCATCAAGGGCGACTTGTCAATAGGTTTTGAGATAGATTAACCACAATATTTGTATACATTAAGACGCGAAACGGGCACAGGGGGAATAGACCCCTGTGCCCAAGATGGCTTTGAATTTAATATAGCCCGTATGCGCCGCTAACGTCCTGAACAAACACAATGCCGTTACCGGGTTTGTCAAGCTCTAGCTTTTTTACCACCATATCCACGATGGGCTGGGTGAGATGTTTTTCTGCAATGATTAGCGCAATCTCTTTTTCTGGCTCTACCTCTACCGAAAACAGCATACTGGTGTCGCCTGCGCCAGAGCCGCGTCCATGCATTACGGTACCGCCCCGTGCGCCGGCTTGCGAAGCCGCTTCAATTGCGTATTCCGCTTTGCCTTTATCAACAATTACAAATATAGCCTGATGCATGCCTGTTTCCTCTCCTTCGTTTCTTTCACAGGTGTATTTTTCTCCGTTCCCAACGCCGCATATGGTGTTTACCGGTATGGTAAACGCAATACCGTGGTTTGGTTTGTTAAACTGAAATTGGGTTGTAAGCTGTTGTAATACATCCTGAGCCTTAGGCTTTTTTGCAAGCATTAACACGACTTCCTTACGGATGTCGCCAAGCTCTAGGATTGCCAACAATCGGTTATGGGCAGTTCCCTTTGCCAAAAGCACAGTGCCGTTAGAAATGCCAAGCTGTTTTGCGGCAGACAAAATCTTGCGAGCGGCGCCGTGGTTTACAATCACATACAGCATCTCAACCTGATCTGTATTTTGTTTAAAGTTCATCAACAGAGCCTCCTGATCTGCGTGATTTTATTTTATGAATTAACCCCAACACCTGCAGGGTAATAATGGGGGTCAGCGCAACCATGGCAATAACCCCAAAACCGTCCACCAAGATGTTTGCGCTCTCCACTGCTTCCGACGCACCTTGGGCAAACGCAAGGATAAAGGTAGCGGTCATGGGTCCGGTGGCGACACCTCCCGAGTCAAAAGACATACCCACAAACAGTTTGGGAACCACAAAGCTGAGCCCGATGGCAATCGCATAGCCGGGCAGTAGGTAGTGCCACAGCATAATCTGTGGTACAAGGATGCGAATAACGGAAAGCGCAATCGCAACGCCTACGCCAATCGAAAGCGACAAAAGAACAGCCCGTCGTCTCACCGATCCGCCTGTTACCTCCTCAATCTGATTGGTCAGCACGTGAACGGCAGGCTCTGCCAGAATGGTCACAAAGCCCAGTATAAAACCAACCACAATCAGCAAGGTATGGTTGTTAAGCGCTACAAGCTGTTCGGCAACTAAGCGCCCTACATCCATAAATCCCGCGTTTACACCCACCAAAAAAAGCACAAGTCCAATAAAGGCATAAAACTGACCTTTTAAAATTCTGCTAGCCGCTCGTCGATGCAGCTTAAAGGCGGCTATCTGAAATACGATAAAGATAACGACAAGTGGCGCTAGAGAGAGCCCAACCTCTCGCAGCGTGCCGGGCATATTATTGATAAACGGTTGCAGTATTTCGGTAGAATGCCGCACCTCAACGTCTAGTGTAGCGGTAATCTCATCCTTCTTAGAGAAAACGCTCATGATAATTACCGAAAGAATGGGTCCTACCGAGGCGATGCCCACCAGTCCAAAGCTGTCCTTTTCCGAGGCCTTGCTGTCCTTTTTTAGAACGGACACACCAACGGCAAGCGAAAGAATAAAGGGAACCGCCAGTGCCCCTGTGGTCGCGCCCGAAGAATCAAATGAGATAGCCAAAAACTCCGGGGTTGCGAAAAAAGAGAACACAAGAATAATAAAGTAGCATACCGCAAGCAGCTTATAAAGCGGAACATTGTATACCATGCGTAGCATACCAAGTGCCATAAAAACGGCAATGCCCACCGAGACGACGACAATTAGTGCAAATTTGGATATTGAGCCCGAACTGATCATATCCACCTGCTCGGCGATCAAAACCAGTGCTGGCTCCGCTATTGAGATGAAAAAACCAAGCAACAATGCACCTAAACCCAATTTCCACACCTTGGATGTCCGGAAAAGGGTGCCGCCCAGCAGGTTGCCCATGGGCGTAATGCCGATGTCAACGCCCGCTAAGAAGATAGCAAGCCCCACGATAACAAAAATTAACCCAATTAAAAACCGAACCAGTTGGTATGGCTCAAGGGGTGTGAGGGTGAAGTGGAGAATTAGTACAATGACGGTGATTGGTAAGACAGAAAGCACGACCTCTTTAAACTTTTCCATTAAAAGGTTCAAGCAACGCACACATCCCTTCCGCGGGCTAAAAAAGTGACCCGCTTTCCTATTATATATATAGTCTACCACAGATATGCTTTTTGAGCAACCTTAGCAAGGCTAAACAGCACAAGCGGTAGTGTGTGGTTGCTAATAGACTTCTAGCTATTGCGTTTTGTGCGGGACACGCTTCCTGCCGCGTTTCTTGCCCAGCGCAACACAAAGCAATAAGCCGCCCACGGCCATAAAAATGAGAGAACCCGGTTTTAGCCCTGTGTCCTTGTCTGGCGCGCTGAGATAGGGGAAAAAGGTAAAATACCGCACCTGCATCGCAGAGGCAGCGTTTGACGGACCGGACGCTGCACTGGATATCTCCTGCGTGCTCGCCGCAATCACTTTGCCGTCGCTTGTTTCAAAGCGGTAGCCAATTTGGTACACATAGCTGCCCGCGCGGGGGTTAGTGAGATCACCGCCCTGCCTGCGTACCGAGGTGACGGTTGCACTCACCTCGGTTCCCGCAACGCCCAGTGCAATTAGCCATGCCCCCCACAGCACACACACGCAGCCGATAACAAGCAAAAGAATCCTGCCGC
The DNA here is from genome assembly GCA_023443315.1 of Bacillota bacterium. Taxonomy (GTDB): domain Bacteria; phylum Bacillota; class Clostridia; order Oscillospirales; family Ruminococcaceae; genus Acetanaerobacterium. The sequence goes on from JAEZVA010000041.1 coordinate 6,170, forward strand.
CCATATTGCTTGACCTCTTTTTAGTCACAGCCATTTCCCCCTTAAATTATTATGCGTATTAATAATTGGTTAAAGATTAAGCCGGACGCTTAAGTATATGGGTTTTGACGAAGTTTTTTAACCACACTGTTATCGAAAATAGTATTAAAGCCTTAAAAGCAACAAAATGTATAAAAGAGCGCGAAGACATTTTGCAAAATGCCCCCGCGCTCTTTATGCCATGTAATGATTTTGCTTACTTGCTGCCGTAGTTCGCAAGTTCTTTTAGGCAGCTTGCGCAAATATTTTTGCCACCATAAACTGTAACGTTGCTGGCGTCGCCGCAGAAGATACAGGAGGGTTCATACTTTTTAAGAATAACCTGATTGCCTTCTACATAGATTTCGAGAGAGTCCTTTTCGTTGATGTTCAGGGTACGGCGGAGCTCGATTGGCAAAACGATGCGACCCAGTTCGTCAACTTTCCTTACTATACCTGTTGATTTCAATGTGTGTACCTCCAAATTTCTCTTTTTGTTGCAATTTTGTTGTAAGAATGCTATCAACGTATATAATATACTACAAACCGCGCGAAATGTCAAATACTAGAAGGCAAAAATTTAAAAATAAATGTTAAAAAATTGTGAATTAAAGCATTTCGAGAATGTTTATAGGAAATAGAGTAGAATCGCAAAAATTGTGATAAAAACCACCATAATACGACTTCCTATACAATTTAGCGGGTTAAAGAGAAATTGTAGTTTTCTATAAATTAGTATTTACAAAAGGAAAGCATTTTATATATTGCTATTGTGTACATTTGCACTTGGTTACGAAAGTGTAATGAAAATTGGCATATACTTGTAATAATGCAACCCAAATAAAAGTAGATACACTAAAACCTAACAGCGAATGACGTAAGGAAGGAGCGCGACCGATATGATGACATGGGTAATTACCGCAATGCTGTTAATCGGCATCGTCATTGGCGCAATAAACGGTCGGATGGATGGCGTTTCGTCAGCCGCCATCCGCGGGGGGATAGACGCCGTTCAGCTTTCGATTACACTGCTCGGGGGCATGTGCCTGTGGAGCGGGGTGATGCGGGTGGCGGAGAAGTCAGGCTTTACCAAGGCGTTCTGTCGCCTGCTCAGCCCGATTACAAAGCGTCTGTTCTATGGGGTAGACCCAAACGGTAAGGCGATGCAGGCGATCTCCATGAACATCACCGCAAACCTGCTCGGGCTTGGCAACGCGGCGACACCGCTTGGCATTCTTGCCATGAAGGAGCTTTCGACCGAGCTCAATGCAAAAGAAGCCCCCGCGCACCAGATGATCTTGTTTGTTGTGCTAAACACTGCGTCTATTACAATAATTCCCACAACTGTTGCGACGCTACGGCTTGAGTACGGGGCAAGCAACCCAATGGACATTCTGCCCTGCGTGTGGCTTGCGTCAATCGCGTCAGTGGTGTGTGCGGTGGGGGTAACCATGATAATCGGTAGTGTCACAGGGCTGCGCCGCACAAAGGCGTTGTCTCCAACCGAGCGGGAGACCAAGAACAGAAAGGTTCGGTCCTTATCATGAATATAACTAGCCTTGTTATTCCGGTAACCATTGCGGCGATCTTCTGCGTGGGCATCTACCAGGGGGTGGATGTATTCGGCGAGTTTGTGGCAGGGGCGAAGGAGGGTGTGCAGACCACCGTCAACATCCTGCCCGCGTTAATCGCAATCATGACGGCGATAGGAATGTTCCGCGCCTCGGGTGCGCTCGATATCCTGACCAACGCTGCAGAGCCAATCTCGTCGTTGCTCCAAATGCCAAAGGAGGTAGTGCCACTCACCCTGCTGCGCCCCATCTCGGGCAGCGGCGCGCTGGTGATTGTGGAGGATATCTTAAAAAACAGCGGTCCCGACAGCCTGGCGGGGCGTGTGGCAAGCGTGATGATGGGTTCTACCGAGACCACCTTTTATACGGTGGCGGTGTATTACAGCGCGGCGGGTATCAGCAAGACGCGGTACACCGTACCCTGCGCGCTCGTCGGCGATATGGTGGGGTTTGTTATGAGCACGACGCTCGTGCGCATTCTAATGCCTTTGACGTAATAAAAAACAAGTCTGTTTGTGATGCAGCAAAACCATACGCACGTTTACACTAGCCTTCTAAAGGGGTGTAAGCGGGATTTTTGCTGTCTTCGCTTATTTTGCCGTCCGCGATGCGCACAATGCGTTCTGCGGTTTTGGCAATCAGGTTATCATGGGTAATGAGTATGATGGTGCGCCCCTCGGCGTGCAACTCGTGCAAAATGTGTATGACATCGCTGCCCGATTTTGAGTCGAGGTTGCCTGTCGGCTCATCCGCCAAGATAATGGGGGGGCGTGCCGCAATGGCACGCGCAATGGCGACGCGCTGCTGCTGACCGCCCGACATCTGCGTGGGCTTGTGGTGTGTTCGGTTGAGAAGCCCCACTCTACCCAGCGACTCCTTCGAGATTTTGTGGCGTTCCTCTCTGCCAAGACCGCGGTAGATGAGCGGAAGCTCTACGTTTTCCATCGCATCTAGGCTCTGAATCAGGTTAAAGCCCTGAAAGATAAAGCCAATCTGTTCGTTGCGGATGTCCGAAAGCTCATCGTCCGTCATTTTGGACACATCCTCGCCCGCTAGGTAATATTCGCCGGAGGAGGGTACGTCCAGACAGCCCAGCATGTTCATCAGGGTGCTTTTGCCCGAACCGGACTGCCCGATAATCGCGACAAATTCCCCCGTGTTTATCGTAAGGTTTACGCCGTCGAGCGCACGCACCTCGTTCTCACCGGGGTTGTAGATTTTGTATACATCCTTAATCTCAATTAGCGTTTGTGAAGACATATTTTCAATCCTTTCGCCGCATGCTGTCTGTTTGAGGAAGCATAATTTACAAGTTTTTCATTAACCTATGAACCGTAATGTGATATAATTAACTTAGTTTTGCGTTTACTTTTAGTAATCAGCAATTCCCAGTAAGTGAGCGATCACAACCTATAGTATAACCGATATAAAGAGCAGTCAAGCATAATAATGTTAATTTTTAACCGAGACAGTTCGCTTTTGCAGGAAGGAAGGATAGCAATGCAGGCAACTTTGGTTGTAGACAACCTGTGCAAGAATTACGGTAAGAAGGAAGCCGTGAAAAACGTCAGCTTTTCGGTGGAAAAGGGGGAGATCTTTGCCCTAATTGGACCAAACGGAGCGGGCAAAACCTCTACCATCCGCGTGGTAGCGACACTGATTACCCCTACGTCGGGGGACGCACTGGTGGATGGGGTAAGCGTTGTAAAGAATCCCGCTGCGGTGCGTAGCTCCATTACCTACCTGCCCGACGAGGCGGGGGCTTACAAGAATATGACGGGTGCGCGTTATCTCGATTTTATGGCGTCCTTATTTGCCGCAAACAAGCAGCAAAAGGAGGAGATGGTGCGCACCGCCAGCGAGATCTGCGGGCTGGGCGACCGCCTTACAGATAAGATTTCGACCTACAGCCGCGGCATGATACGCAAAATGCTGCTTTCGCGCGCGGTGATGAGCCGCCCCAAGCTTGCCGTGCTCGACGAGCCCACGAGCGGGCTGGACATTATTAATGCCCTTGAGATTCGCCGTATGATAAAGGAACTTGCTGCAGGAGGCATGTCGTTTTTGGTTTCGTCGCACAATATGCTTGAGATAGAGTTTATATCCGGGCGCGTGGGAATCATCAACGACGGCGTACTGCTCGAATGCGGCAAGCCCGATGAGCTAAAGCAAAAGTACGGTGCACAAAACCTCGAAGAGGTGTTTGAAAGGGCGGTGACCAACGCATGAGCCGGTTTTTGATTTTGCTTAAAAAAGAGCTGCGCGATATGATTACCGTTCAGGCGCTTTTGCCCATGATTATTGTACTCGTGGTGTTCTCGCTGCTCGGGCAGTTTATCGGCAGCGCGACGCAAGAAGTAGCAGAGAGCGGTAATGTCGTTGTGGTTGCAGACCTTGACAACACTGCATCGTCCCAAGATATCTTAGCCCGCTTGGAACAGAGTGGGTATCAAATCAACCAGCTGCCGACCTTTGGCGTAAACCCCATCACATCAGCACTACAAAACGGACATAACAGCGTGCTGATTATTGAGCAGGGGTTTGAGCACGCTCTGCAAAACGGCACAGCGCCAAAGATTACCCTGCACACGCGCCTTACCTCCTTTGCGGTACTGTCCACCATGATGGGCTCGCAAACGCAAAATGCGGTACAGGAGATGGAGGGGCTGATAAAAGAGGACCTGTTTGCAAAGTCAGGCGTAGTAGATACCGCGCTGTATGAGTCGCCTGTTACCTTGCAGGAGGTCACCCATGTCAACGACAAGTCCGCGCAGGTGTCGTCGAGCGTGGTACAGTCCATTGCAATGTCCCAGACCATCTTTGTGCCGATGATTATCTTTATCATTGTGGTTATGGCGTCACAGATGACTGCGACTGCCATCGCCAACGAAAAGGGCGACAAGACGCTCGAGACGCTGCTTTCCACCCCCGTATCCCGCCTTGCGGTGTTGTTTTCCAAGATGACTGCGGCGGGCATTGGCTCTTTGTTTATGTCGGTGGTGTTTTTGCTGGGGTTTTCAAGCTACATGGGCGCGCTCAGCGGCGGGATGAACGGCATGGCACCACAAACCGATGCTATACAAAGCATTGGCATTACCGATGTCTCCACCGCAATGACTACATTGGGGCTAACCCTTTCGCCGGTGCAGTTTGTTGTTATTGGCATTGAGCTGTTTACCACCATCCTGATAGCGCTTGCCATATCCACCATGCTCGGCGCACTGGCCGAGGATATCAAGGGCGTTCAGACGGCGATTACCCCCATCATGTTCTGCGTGATGATACCCTACCTCATCTCGTTGTTTGCCGACATTACAGCGTTGCCTACCATGTTACGCATTCCGCTGTATCTAATCCCCTTTACCCATACGTTTGTCGCAACGGCGGCGATGGTGTTCGGCGACCATACCCTTGTGGTGTTCGGTATTGTGTATCAGCTTGCGTTTTTGGCGCTGTCGCTGTTTTTGGCGGTGCGGTTGTTCTCGTCCGACAGGCTGTTTACGGCAAAGCTCACACGGCGTAAGACCAAAAAGGGTTCCGCCGTTTAATCGACACGGTTTGACAACGGGCATGCCAAAGCGGTAAAATAAAAACAACAAAAGAGAACTATTTGTCTGTTGCGCTGTTAGCAAAGACGGGAAGGCAAAACACATGAATCGATTGAAACGGGTATGCGCCTTTATGGCTATTGTTTTAACCCTGCAACTCCTTGCCTCCTGCACGGCGGGGCAGCCACAGCAGGGGCAGTCTTCACTTGCGCCGGAAGAACCGGTGGATATCAACTTTCCGCTGGACTTTGACGGGGTTTATATTGAGGCGATGCCAATGCGCATCGTATCGCTTTCTCCCGCCCTGACCGAGATCATCTGCGAGCTCGGCTACGAGGACAGATTGGTATGTCGCACCGATTACTGCGATTACCCAGACTCGGTATCGGCACTGCCAAGCGTGGGCACGGTTTTGATGCTGGATACCGCGGCGGTTTCGGCGCTAGAGCCCGACCTGATTGTGATGCAAGCGCCGCCTACCAATGAGGCGCTGACCAAGCTACAGCAGACGGGTGCGCCCATTGTCACCCTGTCACGCGCCTACGACCTAGCGTCGACCGGCGAGCTGTATGCCAAGATCTTTAAGCTGATGGAGGGCACCGTAGAGGGTGTGGATAAGGGCGAGCGGTACAGCACGGAGTTTGCAGAGCGTATGGCAAACCTAAAAAGCGCCATTGAGCGCACCGTCCAAGCGATGGAGGATGCGCCCGAATACACCGGTGCTTATATCGTGGACACCTACTCGATTGTCGCCACGCCTGATACCTACGAAGGCAAGCTGCTCGAGGTACTGGGGCTTGCAAACGCCGCTTCGGATGGTGCGAATTGGCAGTTCCCCCACGAAAAGCTCACTGCGGCAAAGCCATACATCCTGCTATGTGCAAGCGATATCGAGGTGGAAAGCCTTGCGGATAATAAGCGTCTTGGTGGCTTGGGTGCGGTGAAAAAGGAACGGGTGTATGCGGTAAACAGCGTAATCTTTGAGCGCCAAAGCCCACGACTAGCGGATGAGCTCGAACGTCTGGCAAAAGAGATGTACCCCGACCTAGTATTGAGCGTGGCATCTAGCGAGCCGGAATCATCTTCACAAGAGGAGCAACCGCAAGACGCCGACTCGTCGTCATCCTGATTTTAATATTTAAAGGCGGAAGGGTTTAAATCCCTTCCGCCTTCTTTGTTATTATCCTGATTTATCGGTTACTGCTCGTTTAGCCCGCAGCATTTTTTGTACTTTTTGCCGCTGCCGCAGGGGCAGGCGTCGTTGCGCCCGACCTTGTCGCCCTTGTTGCGCACGGGCTGCTTTTTCTCGGAGCCGTCGCCGCCGCCGTAGGACGCGTGGGATACGTCTGCCACCTGTTCACGCTTTGGCTCCTCCTGTGTTCTGGGGCGAACGAAGAACAGCGCGCGCACCGTGCTTTCGCGAATGGAGCTAATCATCGCATCAAACATCTCAAAGCCTTCAAGCCGGTATTCCACTACAGGGTCGTGCTGGCCGTAGGCGCGCAGGTTGATGCCGCGCTTTAACTCTTCCATCGCGTCGATGTGGTCCATCCACTGCACGTCCACGTTTTTAAGCAGGATGACGCGCTCAATCTCGCGCATCAGCTCGGTGCCAAACTCCTTCTCGCGTGCGGTATAAACCTCATGCGCCTTATCGCGCAGTGCCTGTTTAATGTCGTCCTTTTGCGCCTCGCTAAGCTCCTCAGTAGTAAGCCGCAGACTGTCTTTTGTGGTAAGCCAGCCCATGTAGTAGTCGCGCAGCCCCTCAAGGTTCCAGTCGTCGTGTACATCGCCGTCCGTTAGGTAGGTATCCACAACAGCAGAGATGCTGTCATCTATCATCTTTTGAATGTATTCGCCGAGATCCTCGCCGTCAAGCACCTTTGCACGTTGACCATAGATGATCTCGCGCTGGCGGTTCATTACATCGTCAAACCGCAGCACGTTTTTACGTATCGAGAAGTTGCGTCCTTCCACCTTGCGCTGCGCCGATTCGATGGAGTTGGAGAGCATGCGTGTCTCAAGCGGCATATCCTCCTCAACACCCAGCGTGTTCATCAGCGACTGGATGCGCTCGCCGCCGAACAGGCGCATGAGGTCGTCCTCAAGCGAGATGAAGAACTGGCTTTCGCCGGGGTCGCCCTGACGACCGGCGCGACCGCGCAGCTGGTTGTCAATGCGGCGGGACTCATGACGTTCGGTTCCCAGAATAAACAGACCGCCCGCCTCGCGAACCCGATCCGCCTCGCCTTTAATCTCCTGCTTATGTTTTTCGACAAGGGCGCGGAATGTCGAACGCGCTAAGAGAATCTGCTCGTCCTCGGTGTTAAACTGACTGACGGCGTTTGCGATCATGTCCTCGTCGCTGCCCTGCTTACGCATCTCGGCCTTTGCCATAAACTCGGGGTTGCCGCCCAGCATGATGTCGGTTCCGCGTCCCGCCATGTTGGTGGCGATGGTGACGGCACCGAACTTACCGGCCTGTGCGACAATCTCGGCTTCCTTGTCGTGGTACTTTGCGTTAAGTACCTCGTGCTTGATGCCGCGGCGCTTGAGCATGGCGCTGAGCAGCTCGGAGCGTTCAATCGAGATGGTGCCCACTAGGATGGGCTGCCCCTTTTTATGGCACTCAGCAATCTTGTCTATTATCGCCTCGAACTTCGCATTCGCGGTCTTGTAGATGACATCGGGGTGGTCGGTGCGTATCATCGGACGGTTGGTGGGCATCTCAATGGAATCGAGATTATAGATCTCGCGGAACTCCGCCTCTTCGGTCAGAGCCGTACCGGTCATACCCGAAAGCTTGTTATATAGTCTAAAGTAGTTTTGGAATGTAATGGTGGCATAGGTCTTGCTCTCACGCGCCACCGCCACGTGCTCCTTCGCCTCGATTGCCTGGTGCAGACCCTCGTTATAGCGCCGCCCGAGCATCAGACGACCGGTGAACTCGTCTACAATAATAACCTCGCCGTCCTTGACCACATAGTCGATGTCGCGCGTCATAATGCCGTGGGCGCGCACCGCCTGATTCAGATGGTGAAGCAGGGTGCTGTTTTCCGAGTCCATCAGATTTTCTACGTTAAAGTAACGCTCCGCCTTTTCTACGCCGGAAGGGGTTAAGGTGGCGGTTCGTGCCTTTTCGTCTACGATGTAGTCGCCGCCCAGGCTGTCGTTGTCCTCTTTGTCGTTAAGCTCTGCAAATTTAACCATCTGCAAGGTGTGTACAAAACGGTCGGCGCGCTCATACAGGTCGGTGCTTTTATCACCAGGACCTGAGATGATAAGCGGCGTTCTCGCCTCGTCGATTAAAATCGAGTCTACCTCATCCACGATGGCGTAATGGTGACTGCGCTGTACGCGCTTTTCCTTGTATATCACCATGTTGTCACGCAGGTAGTCAAAGCCGAACTCGTTGTTGGTTCCGTATGTGATGTCGCAGGCATAGGCAGTGCGGCGTTCCTCCTCGGTCAGACCATGCACAATCAGCCCCACCGAAAGCCCCAGAAAATGATACACCTTGCCGATAAGCTCTGCCGCGTAACGAGCAAGGTAGTCGTTTACCGTTACGATGTGAACACCCTTGCCCTCGAGCGCATTCAAATAAGCAGGCAGCGAGGCAACAAGCGTTTTGCCTTCACCGGTTTTCATCTCGGCAATGCGCCCTTGATGCAGGATGATTCCACCGAGTACCTGCACGGGGAAGGCGCGCAGACCAAGTACCCGGTCACCCGCCTCGCGGCAAACCGCAAACGCATCGGGAAGCAGGTCGTCAAGCGACTCGCCGCCCGCTAGACGCTCGCGCAAAAGCGCGGTCTGCTCCTTTAACTGAGAATCGGACATCGCGCGGTAGTGCTCCTCAAGGGCGAGCACCGCCTCCTTTTGGTGCTCCACACGCTTGATCTCACGTGCACTGTAGCTGCCAAAAATTTTAGAAATTAAACCCATATCGATAAGCTCCGTTCCGCCGCTGCATGCGGCAATTGTACGCAACACAACAAGACAATAAAAAAGTGGCGTATAAAATAAGGGGCATCCCCCCGAGAACAGGGGAAGTGCCGCTATGGCCATTATTGCCTTTTGAAATACAAAACATGTCAACCAACGTTAATTGTACTATCCCCCCTAACCTTTGTCAAACGAATAATGCGGTTAATTGTAAATGACATTTTAATGTTTTGTAACTTTTAATAAGCAGGGCAAAAAGTCGATAAATAGTGGTTAAATAACGATTAGTGAGTATTATGTTGTAGGGATTGCGCGCAAATACTTGAAAATAAATCCAAATAATGCTACGATTAGAACATTGTTTTAGGAGTTGTTTTGGTTATATGGGCTTGCATAAATCGGATGGAAAGTGCGGTGTATCTGTTTGGCTGAGCGAAGAATAAAAAAAACAGTAGAGATGTGTCTTGGCAAGCTGTCCATCGAAGGGCTGTATGGACGGATTGTTTTGCTGAGCGCTGTCGTTCACGGCATATATCTGGTTGCTTTTATGCATTCGCGCTTAACTGGCCTTTGCTTTTTTGAGGGAGTATGTATCGCCGCTTTGTTGCTGCTGTTGCTTGCGGTGCGGCAAAGGACGTTTGCTGTGCTGATTTTTGTGCTGCACCTTGTGGCGTTTTCCGCGTTTGCCATCGGAACACTTTCCTTTGGGTGGATGGTTGGATTTGAGTTCGGGTTGATATGCATGCTGCTGTTAGAACGGCACTTTATATACCGAAGCAAGACCACCCCTAAGGTGATACGTGCGGCTGAGGTTATGCTGCTTCTTGTTGTCGGACTGTTTTCATTAAACTACCGAGCGCCGTTTGCGAACAGCTTGGACCCGTGGGTGCGAAACCTGCTGTTTGTCACCAACTTTACCGTGCTTGTTGTGGGCGTTGTGGCTAACGCGGTGGTTGGCGACGAGAACGGCGACGTTGCGGTTATGGTTTTGCAGGAAAAGGCAAGCTACCTTCAGCACCTTGCCGATACCGACTCCCTTACCAATCTGCCCAATCGCCGCAGTATGCTGCAACTGCTGGAAGCATCGTTAAAGCAAAGCCGGCAGATGGGAGAGCCGTTGTGTGTGGTTATGTGCGACATCGACGATTTTAAGTACATCAACGACACCTACGGTCACGCAAGCGGCGATTTTGCGCTGAAAATGATTGCCGACACCATTACCGAATACCTCGGAGACAGCGAAATCGTGTGCCGCTGGGGCGGAGAAGAGTTTTTGGTGCTGCTTGAAAACACAAGCCTTGCACATGCAAAAGAGATTGTAAACGGTCTGCGCCGCGCGGTGGAAACCACCCCGTTTGTGTACTGCGGGCGCATCCTTGCCATCACCATGACGATGGGCATTACCCAGAGCTGGGAGGGTGCCACGGTGACGGAACTCGTTGAACAGGCGGATATGCTGATGTATGCGGGTAAGCGCAGGGGAAAAAACTGTGTGGTGCCCAGTCGGTAACGGTTATACTGGCTTGATAGCAAATCATGTAAGCCGCGGTTCTATGAAAACGCAGCGGAAAAGGATGTGGTATAGTTATGGAACAGGCGCTGATTGATTTTCTCATTCGCGCCAAACGCGCTACCTATGCGGGAAATGGTGCGCCATCCGCGCCTTCACGTCCCGCTTCACACGACCTTACGTATTGCGAAGGCAAGCTGTGCTATATAGACACGTATATTGGCACCAGGTGCTTTGCGGGGGAAGAGGCTTTGTGGCGGGACGGTGTACCTATATGGGCTATGAACTATTCGGGCAGGGTAATCGGGGATGGCTTTTCGGGTGATTTTTTAAAGGAATGCCTGCTTCTTGTGCCGCCTAATATGCCGTTTCGCGGTCCGCCCACTCACTGCAGCGGCGGTTACAAATATCGCTGTGAAGTGCAGGGCAGCACCGACTGGTTTGTTGGGCAAGAAACGATTGCAAGGGATGCGGTTGTTGTTTATGAATGCCTATTTCATGGAGGGCATATCCTTTGAGTAAGACTATTAGGGTGACACACGTCTTTGAGCCTGTCTATGACCTGAGCTCCCGTGTGCTGCTGCTCGGCACTATGCCGTCGCCACTCTCGCGCGAAAACGGCTTTTATTATTCCCACCCCCAAAATCGGTTTTGGAAGATAATCGGCACACTGCTTGGGGAGGAAACCCCGCAAACGCCCGAGCAAAAGAAGTCCCTGATTCTTTCTCACCACATCGCACTGTGGGATGTGCTTGCATCCTGTGACATTGTAGGAGCAAGCGACTCTAGCATTAAAAACCCAAGGCCCAATGACCTGCACATCATCATTCACAACGCGCCGATTCAGGCGGTCTTTTTCACGGGCAAAAAGGCGGAGCAGCTTTATATCCGCTTATGTGAGCCGATAAAGGAAATCCCGGTTGCCTGCCTGCCATCAACCAGCCCCGCAAACCGACGCTATTCGGACGAAGCGCTGCTACAGCACTACACCGCAATCCTGCCCTATCTGCACGAAACTTCAAACATTTACAACCAAAGGTGACAACCGTTTTGCAAAAAGAGAAGGGAGAAAACATGATGCCTAAGCCGTTTACACTTGCAAAGGACCTTCTGCTTGGCTGTGCCACCGCCGCTACTCAGATTGAGGGTGGAGACACGAGCCACAACTGGTATGACTGGTGTGAAAAGGGTCATATTAAGGACGGCACCAGCTGCCTGCGCGCAGATGATCATTATCGTCTTTATCAAGAAGACATCGCACTGATGAAGGAGATGGGGCTTGAGGTTTACCGCATGGGGATCGAGTTTTCGCGCATAATGCCCGAGCCGGATCGATTTGATCAGGATGAGATAGAGCACTACAAGGACGAGCTGCGGCTACTGCGGGATAACGGCATCCGCGTTTTGGTGACGCTGCACCATTTCTCTAACCCCATGTGGTTTGAGAATATGGGCGGGTTTGCCCATAAGGACTGTGTCGGCATCTTTACGCGCTATGTGCGGTACGTTGTGGAGCAGCTTGGTGATCTGTGCTGCGAGTATGTCACCATCAACGAGCCGAATGTGTATGCCGTAAACGGGTATCTGTTCGGCGAATGGCCTCCGGGCGAAACAAGCCTGACTAAGACGCTTAAGATTATGAAAAATATGGCGCGCGCGCACATCGCGGCATACGAGGTCATCCACTCGGTGCGAAAGGCGTCTGGATTTGCGGGAAAAACCATGGTGGGATTTGCAAATAACTTACGCGTATTTGTGCCTGCGCGAAGCGGTAACCTAGTAGATCGATTTGCTGCAAGGCTGTTTGACCGCGCGTTTCAGGCGGCAGTTACCGACGCGATGGTGTGGGGAAAATGGTCGTTTCCGCTTGGATTGTTTGGGCGAAAAAAGGGCATCTACTGCGACTATTTCGGCATCAACTACTATACCCGCAGTGCGACACGCGGTTTTCGCGACACCACGCTTGCCGATGTTCCGGTAAACGACCTTGGGTGGGAGCTATACCCAGAGGGATTGGGCATTCTGTGCAACCACTTTTATACCCGCTACTCGCTGCCGGTTTGGGTGACAGAAAACGGCACCTGCGATGGCAAGGATCGCTTTCGCACCCGTTATATCTACGACCACCTGAAGGTGCTCAGCGAGATCGATGTGCCGGTAGAACGGTATTATCACTGGACACTCATGGATAACTTTGAATGGGCAGAGGGAGAAAGCGCGCGGTTTGGGCTTGTGCAGGTGGATTACGAAACGCAAAAGCGCACCATCCGCCAGAGCGGGCGATTCTATTCCGCAGTCATCCGCAACAAAGCGGTTACCGAAAAGATGTGCGGTGAGTTTTTGCCCGAGGCAGTCTCTGTGGCGGGCGAGAGAACGACAAATTAGCAAAGCCAAGGATACGATATTATGACAACGGCATGGGGGAAGAGGAAATGGCAAAGGCCGGTCTTATTTTGGAGGGCGGCGGTATGCGCGGCGTGTACACGGCGGGTGTGCTGGATTATTTTGATGAGAAGGGTCTGTTTTTTCGGTTTATCGTAGGAACCTCGGCAGGGGCGTGCAACGCAATATCGTATGTCTCGCACCAGCGGGGTAGAAGCTTTGAGACAAACTTTCGGTTCTGCCGCGACAAGCGGTATCTAAACCCCTTTAACGCTCTGCGCCGCAAAGGGGTATTCGGAATGGACTTTATGTTCCGTGACATACCAGAAACCCTGCTACCGCTCGATTACGATACCTATGCGGGGGAGAACTGCGAAAGCCACGCGGTGGTGACCTGTCTTGAATCTGGGCAGGCGGAATATCCCGTTGTGCGAGATATGCGCACCGATTCCGTGTATGTGCGCGCATCCAGCTCGCTGCCGCTGTTTGCCGAAACGGTGGAGTACAGCGGCAAGCACTATCTTGACGGCGGTGTTGCCGACTCTATTCCCGTTCGGTTTTCGATGCAAAGCGGCAACGACCTACATATTATCGTGCTCACCCGCCCGCAAGGGTACCAAAAGAAGGCGAGCAGCCTAACCCGCCTGTGTGCGCGCAGATACCGTGATTACCCGCGGTTTGTGGAGGCGTTTCGCAACCGCCATATCGACTACAATCAAAGTGTGGTGTGTTCAGAGCAGCTCGAGCGGGAGGGCAGAGCGGTCATCATCAGACCCGAGTGCCTTGCAATCGACAAATTTGAGCACAACCCAGAGCGCCTGCGTACCCTGTACCTTCAGGGGTACCATGACGCGGAGAAGGCGTATTGTAAGGTGATGGCTTTGGTGCAAGACTGTGAAAATGTGCAAACCAACCGAATCCCGCAACCGATAACCCCAGACTATACCCACCAAAGATAGATGGCGAACAATTGGTGCTGTATGGGACTACATCATACAGGCATCCAATACTTATTAATCGAGTGGGATAATAAATCGGCAAAAAGAGGACATCTTTATAAAGCCTACCTCGTTGGCAAACAGCTGCGAGCTAGACTTTACAAAGATGTTTTTTCTATGCGTTTTATTGCGGTTACGTTAAATAGTCGCATTAAAAATTGATTAAAGAAGGGTTGACAAATAGTGAGGATGAAGATATAATAATGATAACAGTTATCAATATTATTTAAAGGAGGACTTCAAATGTCAACTTATCTGAATAATTTAAACACTTTTTTAGCAGATCAGGCTGTCCTGTACATGAAACTACACAACCTTCATTGGTATATCAAGGGCAGCGGCTTCTTTACGCTGCACGGCGAGTTTGAAAAGCTATACGACGCTACCGCCGAGGTAATGGACGAGGTTGCAGAGCGGCTGCTGATGCTTGGGGTTGCGCCTCATGCAACACTAAGCGATGTACTTGCCGCAAAGACCCTGAGCGAACGCGCGCCGAAGCCCGTAGACGCAAAAGAGGCGGTAGAGCTCACCCTTGCCGACTTTGAGAAGTTGAGCGGTGACGCAAAGGCGATTGTGGCGCTCGCATCCGACGCGGGTGACGACGGCACGGCAGACCAATTTACCGGTTATGTGCGCAACTACGAAAAATCCATCTGGATGCTGCGCGCGTATCTGAATTAACAGTACCCCAAAACTATTACAGCCGACAAGCTGATTGTGAAAGGATGGAATGGATATGAGCCTGATTGGAACAAAACTACCTGATTTTAAGGTAAACGCATACCACGGTGGCGAGTTTAAAGAGGTAACGAGGGAATCCGTGCTCGGAAAGTGGAGCGTATTCTTCTTCTATCCCGCCGACTTTACCTTTGTGTGCCCTACCGAGCTTGGAGACCTTGCCGATACGTACCATGAGTTTAAAAGCATCGGCGCGGAGGTTTACGCAGTTTCAACCGACAGTCACTTTGTGCATAAGGCATGGGCGGATACCTCCGAAACAATCCGAAAGATTCAGTTCCCCATGCTTGCCGACCCCGCAGGGGTGCTCTCCCGCTTTTTTGATGTGATGGTAGAGCAGGACGGTCAGGCTTTGCGTGGCTCGTTTGTCGTAAACCCAGAGGGCGAAATCAAGCTGTTTGAGCTGCACGACATGGGCATAGGCAGAAGTGCTGAAGAGCTTTTGCGCAAGGTGCAGGCGGCGCAGTTTGTCGCAGAACACGGCGATCAGGTCTGCCCAGCCCGCTGGAAGCCTGGTGCCGCAACCCTAAAGCCCGGGCTAGACCTGGTAGGCAAGCTGTAATCGGATACCACCAGTGTTTCATCTAGAATGCGATTAACATGATTGCACTAGTTAATGAAACACGAATGAAATAACGTTTTTTCTTATTCTTCCTCCTCATTTCTTAAAACGCCACGGGAGCCTATCAAACGATAGGCTCCCGTGGCGTTTTGCAGGCAAAACAGAGATAAAGCAGTAGCAATGGCGCAACCTCACTCGACAACAAGAAAACGTTTACACTTTACTAAGGCAATGGAATGTAAACAGAATAGCACCCATACAACGCACAAAGCATGATGATATAAAAACAATAACGAACAGGTTTAAACTATATAGAAAAAGGCGGATTACTGCTTTACAAAAAGACTGGAATCTATTATGATAAACAATAAAGCAGCTGTTCTCGGCTAGAAAAGTAATCGTTTACATGGATTCATTGCGTTTTGTGCCTTAGTGGTACTGTGCGCCGGAAAGGAAGGGTCATAATTATGACTAAACAACAAGCAAAAGAGCTCGTTGCGCAGATGACGCTGGAGGAGAAAGCGTCCCTGTGCTCGGGCAACGACGCTTGGACAACACAACCCATTGACCGTCTCAATCTGCCTCGGACTATGATGACAGACGGTCCCCACGGCCTGCGGAAGAAGGCGAACGACAGCAGCGGGGTGGATCTCAGTGGCAGTGTGCCCGCTACCTGTTTCCCCACTTCCTGCGCCACCGGCTCAAGCTTTGACCGTGCCCTGTTGCATGAGATAGGCGAGGCGCTTGGCGAGGAATGCCTGCAGGAGGAGGTGTCGGTTCTGCTTGGCCCCGGCATCAATCTCAAACGTTCCCCCCTGTGCGGGCGTAATTTTGAGTATTTTAGCGAAGACCCATACCTTGCGGGTGAGCTGACGACAAGCCATGTTTCGGGTGTGCAGAGCACAGGCGTCGGTACGTCGCTTAAGCACTTTGCCGTCAACAATCAGGAGACCCGCCGCTTAACCGTAAACGCTGTTGTGGATGAGAGGGCGTTGCGAGAGATGTACCTAGCGGCGTTTGAAACGGTGGTCAAGCGTGCACAGCCATGGA
The DNA here is from genome assembly GCA_023443315.1 of Bacillota bacterium. Classification (GTDB taxonomy): domain Bacteria; phylum Bacillota; class Clostridia; order Oscillospirales; family Ruminococcaceae; genus Acetanaerobacterium. The sequence continues at coordinate 22,492 of JAEZVA010000041.1, forward strand.
CGATAATGGGCTCGTACAATCAGGTGAACGGCGCGTTTGCGTCCGAAAACAAGCGTCTGCTTACCACTATTCTCCGCGATGAGTGGGGGTTTGAAGGGGTTGTGGTTTCGGACTGGGGCGCCTGCAACGATAGGGTGGAGGGCGTTCGCGCAGGTCTTGACCTCGAGATGCCCGGTCCCGCCCAGTTTAACGACGCGGCGATTGTAAAAGCGGTACGGGACGGCTTACTGCCCGAATCGGAGCTGGATACTGTGGCAATCCGCAACGTGGAGCTGATACAAAAGGGTGCAAGCAGCTTAAAACCGGGATTTACCTATGATGTTGACGCACACCATGCCTTAGCACGCAGGGCGGCGGCACAGTCTGCTGTACTGCTTAAGAATCAAGATGGTATTTTGCCCCTTGCAAAGGGAGCGGATGCGGCGGTCATCGGCGCGTTTGCGCAGACACCCCGCTATCAAGGCGCAGGCTCCAGCTTAATTAACCCCACACGGCTAGACAACCCAATCGCCGAGCTTGAGAAGGCAGGGCTTTTGGTTACCTATACCGAGGGGTATGACCACGCAAGCGGCAAGACGAGCGACGAGATGATTGCCGCTGCCTGCCTGGCGGCAAAGGACAAAGACGTTGCCATTGTGTACGCGGGGTTACCCGACTGCTACGAAAGCGAGGGCTTTGACCGCGAGACGCTCGATATGCCCGAGGGGCATAACCGCCTAATCGAGGAGGTGGCAAAGGTCAACCCCAACACCGTGGTTGTGCTGATGTGTGGTGCGCCTGTTGTAATGCCGTGGGCTGCGCGGGTAAAAGGGATTCTACTCGCCTACCTTGGCGGTCAGGCGGTGGGCGGGGCGGTTGCCGACCTGCTTTGCGGCAAGGCAAACCCGTGCGGAAAGCTTGCGGAGACACTGCCAAAATCGCTTTCGGATACCCCATGTGCACGCTATTTTCCGGGGCAAGCCAAGACGGTGGAATACCGCGAAAGCATCTTTGTGGGCTACCGGTATTACGATGCAGCAGGCGCGGAGGTTGCGTATCCGTTTGGCTATGGGCTAAGCTACACCACGTTTGAATACAGTGGTTTAAAGCTATCCGCCGACCGTTTTGCCAAAGGGGACATAATGACCGCTGAGGTGACCGTGACCAACACCGGGGCACGCGACGGGGCAGAGATTGTGCAGCTGTATATCGGCAAAGAGCAGTCTGCCGTCTATCGCGCACCCAAAGAGCTGCGCGGTGTAGAGAAGGTTTTTCTAAAGGCTGGCGAGAGCAAGACCGTCCGTTTTGCGCTTTGTGACCGCAGCTTCTCGTACTATAACACCAAAGCGGCAGACTGGGCGATGGAGGGCGGAGCCTATACCGTGCAGATTGGCGCTTCCAGCAGGGATATCCGTCTGACGGCAGACCTTGATGTACAAGGCGACGGCAAAGAGCACCTTTTGGAGAGCGTGTATCATAAGCTGCCTTCTTACTTTGTTACCACAAAAGGCGGGTTTGTGGCAGACGATGCCGAGTTTGAAACGCTGTATGGCGCACCTGTTCCGGCGGGAGCAAGGCAGCCGGGGGAGCCGTATACGATGAATACAACGGTAGATGAACTAACCGACACCCCCGCGGGAAGAGACCTATACAACCGCCTGAAGGATCAGTTTATGAAAACCTTTGAGGGGGTCGAGATTGACCTGATGACAATGGCGAACTTCTATCAGTTCCCGCTGCGCTCTATTCATATGATGACGGGCGAAGGCTTTGCGCGCGATAAGATGAAGCACGAAATTGAGCTGCTCAACGCACAGCTAAGGTAAATTGTTATAGTAACAACACATGCAAAACGCCCCGCTGTTTCATAAAGCGGGGCGTTTTACTATGGTCGCTGTTATAGGCATAGTGAATTTATAGTTCCTACGAAAAGGTCTTTTTAAATGGTATATATACAAGTGCCAGCTTGATTTTATTGGGACATTATTATAGCCATTTTCTATATTCAACTGTCTGCTGTAGTGTTAGAACAACACTATGGCGGGCAGTTGTTGTTTATGATCGAATAAACGCGCTAATCTCCTGATTAAATTTTTCAAGCTGATCGTAAAACAGAAAATGACCGCACGATTCAAACGGTACGAGCCTTGAATTGGGAATCGATTCCTTTTGCGCGGTCGCCAGAGGAAATAAGCAGACCTGATCGTTAAGACCATGCAGGATCAGGGTGGGAACGCGAATCCTTTTTAGGTCGGAGAACAGCTCCTCTTCTCCCAGCCAGGTGTTGGCGACAGCGGCGGTTGACCAACCGGCCGCCTGCAGCCCGAGATCAAAAATCCAGTTTGATATCCCTTCACTAACCGGGTTGTAAAAGATCATACTGCTAAAGTCTTTTAGCATTTTGGGGCGGTCTTTATAAACGCCTTCAATAATATTTAGCACGGCCTGCCTTTTTAGCCCGTACGGGAAGTATGGGCGCTCAATCAGGCTCGGAGCGGCAGCGGCGCACAGGGCGAGCTTTGCTACGCCGTAGCCGCTGTGCCTTGCCATGTAACGAACACAGATGGCACCTCCCGTTGAATGACCCGCAAGCGTAATGTTATGTAGATTCATTGTGCTTATCACGCGTCTTAAATCGTCGGAAAGACGGTTATAGTCATACCCTGTCCACGGTCTGTCAGACTGCCCAAACCCCCGATAATCGATGCCCACACATCGAATTCCCATCTGCGGCAGAACGTTGTACTGATATTCAAACAGGTTGTGATTGCCCGGCCAGCCATGCACAAACAGGATTGTTTTACTGCCCGAAGGGTTAATATCTTCAACATACATCTTGACATTTGTCTCTACCTGTATATAAAATCCCATTCCAATACCCCTTTCCTCGCACTAATCCTTTTATTATATTCACACAGTCTCATTGTATGAATCTTTGTCTTCCAGCACTTAGCCAGCATATAGAATTTTAAAGAATATATACTAAAAAAAGGGTTAAATATAAAAAAATTACTGATAATGCAAATCGTTATTGATTTAATTTTCTAATTATATTATAATCTAGAACATTAACAGTTTTCATTACTTTGCTGCTCTGTAGCCGCTCACGCACTAAGTATTTGTTTATCCCTTGCAAGTATTGAGATAACTAACATTTGAGAGTCGAGGAAGTTGACATGAAACGTTTTGTCGCAGTGATTATTACGGTATCCTTACTGATTGGCTGTGTTTACGGAGTGACCTATCAGTTGCTTGCGCAGGATGCGCAGGGCGGACTACCGCCTCTGGATTGGACCCAGCAGGAGCCCGACGGCAGCTCGGATCTAGTCACGGAGGATAGCGACTCATCGTCTATGCCGCCTGCGGATCAGCAATCAAGCGAGCCTGCATCCGAGGATGGAAAGTCAAGTGAGCCTGCGCTCGAGGATTCTTCCGGCGAAAGCGGCGAACAGGAACAGCTCGACTTCCCCTTGCTTATGCAAGAACCCGTCTTTGGGTCGATGGATGCAAGTGGCTCGGGGCTTGCCGTGCAGCAGTACGTCAGCCTTAACCCAGAGGGTGCGTCGGCTACCGCGAATACCAATGTGGAGGTTAGCCTCCAGGTATCCGCCGCAATCAACCACTTTTACAATGTAACACTGGAATATCAGATACCCGCTGTGATGGATTTTGTCTCGGTTGATTCATCCGCGAGTATTAAGACGATAACCTATTATGATGCGTCCGATGATGAGCTGGGCGGACCAAGCAGTGCGGTTAAGCGGATGGTACTAACGCTTGAGAGCAAGAACCCTCCCACACAGCCAGACGGCGAGTTCAGTGCGGGCTCGAGTGTGGATATTTCCATAAATCTGCGCTTTCCCACCCCTAGTCGCCTGCCAAACGGCGCGCAGGTAACGCTTTATGCTGCGCAGCTGTCGGGCAACTTGGGCGCAACGGATGGAGAAGAGGTGACGACCGAAAGCGGTCGCCCCGTTATCGATTACGCCCTTGCAAAATCGTGGCGTCTTGAAAAGACGGGTCCCGCCAGCATCACAATATCTAACAACCCCTCACAAACCAGTATCGATGCGACCTATACCATTCGGCTGTATGGTGGCAACATCCCGCTTAAAAACGTGAGGATAGAAGACACCTTACCCGCAAACGCAACATTCGTATCGTCTACCGCATCGGTAGTAGCGGATGAATCCGTTCCGGGCAAGTTATCATGGAGTTTCGAAGACGTTACTACGGCGGGTGTTACGTTTACCGTTCGGTTGCGCTACGCCATATCCCGCAGCGGTTCTGTGGGTGTACAGGCGGGAGACACCGCAATAAACGCCATATCGGTAACAGGCAACCCCGTTATGATGCAGGAAGACGGAGCATATAGCGAGTATACCAACATAGAGGGAGACCCGTTTATCAACAAGACCGCCCAGTGTTCCACCCAGTTTGTGCAGTCCACCGCCAGATGGAAGGTGGATATCACAGGTCCTGCCACTGTCACACTATCGCAGAATCCTACCCTTACAGTGGTTACCGCAGGCAACTACACGGCAACAATCTCGGGCGGCGACGTGCCGCTTGCAAACGGTGTGTTGGTCGTCACCCTGCCGGAGGATGCCGAAGTGATTGGTGGAAACTACAACGAAGGCGTGTGGAATTCCGCCAACCGTACCGTGACTTGGAGCGGTATAGCCCTTGCCGATGGGGCGAGCTATTCTAAAACGCTCTCCTTGCGTTATCCAATCAATTACGGTGTGTCCGGCTCGACAGCCGGTGGTGTGTGGGACGGCAGCGAGCGCAACCATCTCGTGAGCGCTACCGCCACAGACCCCGACGATGAGGATGTCCCAATTGAGTTTGAACCGTCCTCGGACAACCAGCTTACGCGGTTTAATCTGTCGAACGATAGGTGGAGTGTATCCAAGACGGTGTCGGGTACCCCCGTAGCCATCAAACACGAAGACGAGGGTGAGGGTAATGGAAACGATTATGTGCAGGTGACATACAACCTTTCCGTGGCAGGCACAGGATATACCATTCCCCTTAAGAACGTGGTCATCGTAGACACCTTGCCCGAATTTGCGGAGTATCAAAGCGATACGTCTGGCATTACTCCTGTACAAGCCACCGACAATAATATAACAACACTTACATGGAACTTTGCAGACCTAACCGCATCCAAAAGCTTTTCCGTAACAGTTCGATACCCCATCAAACGCACAGAGGCGGGCACGGGCTATATCCCTGGTGACAAGGTGGATAACCAGCTAAAGGTCACCGCTGATAAAATTAACAGTGCTGATGAAGCAGACGGTGCGTACTCGTTTAGTAACGGTGGGGTGGTCACTCGTTCCTATACGTTTGTGGCTGCCGCTGTAGCAAACCCCACTGTCTCTATTAACGTCAAACGGGAATCGAGCGGAGTTTACCCCAAAAACGCCACAACCAAGCTACTCACCGACAAGCACCATGATGTCGGCGACACGCTTACCTATCAGGTTAACGTGACAAACCCCGGTGTGGAGCATCTGATTACCCCTGTTATCACAGTGGAAAATCTGCCGTCTATCACCGATTACGGCACACTTGTTCTGGGACGCAACATTTCCCACTCCGTTTCTTACAAGCTTTATTTCACCACCAATGGTACGGACTGGACGGAATATACTGCGCTTGGCGCATTAAGTACTGGTACGAGTGGAAGTATTGACCTTGCGACGGCGGGGCTTTCTGGTATTCGCGGCATTCGGTTTGAGTTTACTCAAGACCTGCCCGCTGGGTTTACATTCACAGAGCCTGTCACGCTGACGGGAACAGTCAACGACGATGCGCAGAACGAAACCAATTATTTCGCCGATGTAAAGATGGATTATAAATACCGTCAGTTTGAGACCCAAACAGTCGCCCAGCGTTCCGACCGTGTGGGTATTCGGATACTGTGGGACCGCGCGTGGATATCCACGCTGACCAAGGCAAGACTGACTACCCCTTCTGGCGGAGGTTTTCAGACCAACAGTGAGGTCACCTATCGGGTAACCGTAACAAACCATGTCGACCTCGGTACTCGCAACCTGCTTAACCCTGTTTTGGTGGACGTGCTGCCAGAAGGTTTTGCCTACGGCGAGATTACCGCCTATTCCTCGTCGCTTGCCGCTGCGGGGCTAGCGCAGCCCGAAACGACGTTGCGCAAAGACTATCCGGCGCAGGGGCAGACCACTGTTTACTGGAGCTGGGATGAGGGTAGCGTCCTTAAGATGGGGGAGACGCTCACGCTGGAGTATAAGGCGAGAATTGAGTCGCATACCGGCGTGGGTACGCATTACAACTACTTATATCTGTACGCGGGCGACGAGTTCCGTTACACCACACCGGCGCTAAGCATGGTTGCGGATACGGATTCCCTTGCGCCGGAAGAAACCTTTGGGTTGCTGCGCGCCGAGCCCTGCGCCACCGTTGTTCGAGAGACGGCTGTTTCACAGTCGGTGTTGTGGGTAAAAGGGGAGTTGGACGAAACATATTCAAACCGGCCGGCTGTCGGACAAACGGTTCCCGGCGGTATAGCCGACTACCTGTTGGAGGTCAGAAACGCAAGCAACGTGTATGTACAAACTATTGAGTTGCTTGACATCTTCCCCTATGGGGGCGACACCAACATTACGATAGGCGGTTCTCGCGGCAGCACTTGGGGACCGTACCTGATTTCTGCCATACAGGCAGGCGACCTTGAGATTGTGGAAGACGTGTACGGAAACCGCAGTGAAGCTACCCTGCAGGTGTACTACAGCACAGCAACAAACCCCATTAGAAAAAGTCAAAGCGGCGCGATGATTGGCACGCAGGAGCCAAACTGGTCTGAGCAGCCACCCGCCGATATGAGCTCGGTGCGTTCGGTGCGTTTTGTTATCAGTGGGTTTACCGAGAATGGGCAAAACGGCGCTCACGATATGCTACTGAAACCGGGCAGCAAGATTACGCTTTCGTGGAAGATGCGTACCCCCGTAGACACCCCGCCCGACGAGGAAGCGTGGAACTCAATCTCGCAGATTACGAGATATTTTAACACGGGCGGCAATATGGTCGAGATGCTCCCTGCAGAGCCGCCGCCAGTAGGCATAGAGGTGCAGACAAGCACCAAGGGCGAAATCGGCAGCAGGGTGTGGCTGGATGATAACAAAAACGGCATACGCGAAGAGGGTGAGCAGGGTGTAAACGGTGTGCCTACAACACTGTACCAGCGCGTAGGCAGCGCATGGCAGGCTGTCGCCACCACGATGACCGGAGATACCGCCGATGGCGCGGGCTACTACCTGTTCCCGCACCTTGACCCTGGGCAATACTATGTTGCGTTTAGTCTGACGGGGCTGGGTTACGAGGCTACAATGCCGCTTGTGGGCGACGATCCCACGGTGGATTCCAACGGAAGGATGGTAGCGGGCGTGCTGCGCACCGATACGATTACGCTCGCCGAGGGGCAGAGCATTCGTACCATCGATCAGGGGGTTAACTCCGCGCGCTTTATCCTCACCAAAACAGCCAACCGCACGTTCTTTACCTACGCGGGTTCGATCATTGAGTACACCATCACCGTTTTCAACAACGGACCCACCCCGCTTACCGATGTGACGGTACGCGATGCGCTGATTGAGCTGGATGAGGAGATAGCCGTTTTGCCCGTGGGAGAAAGCAGAACCTTTACCGGCAGCTATACCACCACGGCATCTGATGTACAGAACAAGCGTGTCGATAATACCGCAACCGCCGATTCCAACGAAACGGACGAGATTACCGCGTCGCGCACAGTGAGCTATCGCAGGCAATCCTCTGGAGGGGATCTCACCGGCGAAACGGGCAATGAGCGTCCGCTAATCCCAGAAACCGGGGGGTCGCAAACACGGCTCGGTGATGATGAATTATCATTGCATTACATTCACCGCTCAGAACGCACATGGCAAGCCAAGCTTTCACATATCTTTAGCAATCTTTGCACGCTATTTCGTTTTTGAGAGTCCTTAAAGGACAAGCTGTTTTACCTACATAAATATAGGCAAAGCAAAAGACCGTCGATTTTAATCGACGGTCTTTTTTGTTTGGTATGGTAATTGTATATGCGGCTTGTTATTAAATCAATTGATTGCTTAAGAAGTAAATATAAAACAAACAACCCGTAGGAACATTATACTACAAAACAAAAGAATCACCAATCGTTTCCGATTGATGATTCATGGTCGGAGTGGCGGGACTTGAACCCGCGGCCTCTTGGTCCCGAACCAAGCACGCTACCATCTGCGCTACACCCCGATGATGGATATGGGAGGGTTTGTTTCCGCCTAAAGGGCGGCACCAAAACATGTTGCTGAATTATTATATGCCATAATAATTTTATTGTCAAGACGCCGCTTGGGTCTTGATTGTTTATAATAAAACGAATTTGGCTTTCACCCTTGCTTTAGCGTACTCAGTTTGCTTTTTCACAATTGCCCAACCGATACTGGGGATTTTACCCTCCGCTCTTTGCAAATCAGGAATACTCAGCTTTGATAGAACTAGGCAATTACAATGATGCAGAAAAGTATAAGGCGATAATAACATAACAATTCCCACCGCTTTATCCCTGTTTTATACAAAAGAATTACAATTAAAACTACTATTCATGCTAAAAAAATGACGATTCATGTAGTTAACGTCATTTTTTTAAGTGTTTCTGCTAAGCTATAGCTACTACGAACACCATAAAACAACGGAGGAAATAACAATGAAAAAAATAATCGCCCTGGTCTTGTCTCTTGTTTTGGCACTTAGCCTCGCTGCGTGTGGTTCAAAACCCGATAAGCAGCCGTTGGTAGACGCATATAATGCCGCCAGTTCATCTTTCGACGAGGTTGCTAACCTTGTGAATGACAATGCGGACGTTGTGGCACCTGAGTTAGTTGATGTACTCAATCAGACAGCAGACATGTTGCTGGAGTATAAGGCATTGACGAATGAAGATTTGACACAGGAGCAGATTGATATTGCAATCGGGTTCTTAAAGACTGTACCTGATTCCATGCAAACAATTAAGGACAGTATTGAGCAGGATTTAGCAAATATGGGCAGTGGCGAAGTAGACGATCTGGGTGGCGCAGAGGGTTAATGGCTAACTAGTCACAATATAAAATCAAATAAAACATATGAGGGCTGTCCTATTGCGCGTTGTAATAGGGCATCCCTCTAGTTAGAGTAAATATACAGCTGTCAAGCCGTTTCGATGTGCTGACGGCTCTTTCTTTTGAGTTTAACAAAGGTCTTGTATCAAACATAAAAGCAGCACACTTACTTACATGTGTAACAATGAAATTCGCTTTTTTAGGAGAAAACATCGAAATGAAAAAAATACTAAGTTTGCTTCTTGCGCTGTGCATGGTGTTTACGCTGACGTCGAATGCGGTTTTTGCCGTAGCAGACGAGGGCGTTTCAACCGCTACCAGCGGCGTAAAAGACCGAGAAAGTGCTGTATGCGATAACCATAAGGAGCACGATGAGAACTGCGGTTACACAGAACCCGAACAGGGGTCGCCCTGCGGCCATCTGAACGAGGATGGTACTTACCGCTGTGCAACCGACAGCGATGTGGCAGCAAGCTATCTTTGCGCTCACGATGACGACTGTGATTTTACACAAGCGGTGGAGGGTATGCCTTGTACCCATGACTGTGAAGCGTGTGGAGAAACAAACGCGCAGGAGCAATGCGCTTGCGGTGTACTTTGCACACAACACGAAATGAACCTCGACTGCTCGGTGTGTGGCGTCGAGGGCGCGGATGTAAGCCTTTGCGAGGGCACAAGCGATTCACCTGTGCCGTTTGCGCTTGGGACATCTGACATTAGCACGACGCTTGCTTTAAGCGATGCGACAAGCGATGTGTACTGCGCCGCTGGCAGCGGTCATACCCACGACGATATCCAGTTCTGCTGGGCGTGGCATATAGATGGCGTAACGCTCGATGGTAAAAGATACAACGGCAATGTGCTGCTGTTAAACGGCGTGAACATTACTTGCACAGACGACGCTACGGGCATTTCTCTGCCCGAAGATACCACAATTGTAACCGTTGCGGGTACTGTGAACACCGTCACTGCGGCGAAGAACGAGAGTGGCGATAGTTATGGCATTTATGGCGCGGGCAAGCTGACCTTTGATGGCGAAGGCACACTAAACGTCACGGGCGGTGAGTCAACCGGCGGAGGCAGCTACGGCATCTATGCTGTGGGCGGTGTGCAGATTGTGGGCGGTGCCATTAACGCTACAGGTGCCACCTCTAGCGGCTCTGGAGGAGACGATACCTATACCGTAAGCTTTGATTCCGGAGGGGGAACAGCCATTCCTGCCGTCATGGTTTTACGGGGTGGCACTCTGACCGACCTTCCCATTCCCGCAAAGAGCGGTAGTGTCTTTACCGGCTGGTATCAGGATGATACACCCGTGGGAACAGACACCGAGTTTTATGCCGATGTGACTCTGGTGGCGGGGTACGAGACGCTCTCCGGCAACGAAATTCAATACACAGACACAAACTTTACCCTGTCGGAGGCGGAGCCGAACCTCACCTTCACCGTGGGCGCCGCTGGGAGAACCGCCGAACAGGTAAGGGCAGGGCTAACGCTTGAGGTGTTGGATGGCTCAGGCGACATCAGCCTTGAAGTTGCGGGTTCGGGCACAACCTTCACCGTAAGCGCAACGGATGGCTTTACACCCGGTGGCGCGTATCGCCTGACGTTGGGCAGCGGTATGACCTTTGACGAAAAGGATGCACTTGTTCGCAGCTGCGAGTTTACCATCATACGCGCGGAAGTCTTCGAAATCGAGTTCAACGAGAACCTCAGCTACATTCAGATGGGCAACCTCACCAACATTACGCAAAACGGAATATCCGTGCAGGAGCTTAACAGTTCGCTGTTTTTGGTGACGACGGATGGCGAAGGGCAGATTACCAAGGATACTGGCACCTTCCAGCTCACGTCCGGCACATTGGATGTGGGCGACGTGGTGTGTCTGCACAGCGGCGAAAAGCCAGAGGTCGGCGACGACGCGGGCTTTATGGATGACAGCATCGCCTATGTTAAGGTCACGGACGTAAATGACGGTGTATATACCTATGTGAGAGCCGAGCCAGAAGAAGTGTTGCTGATGCCTGATGTGTTGCCCGTCAGCAATACTGCGGACACCGACAACAATCCAAACAACGCTTCCATCACGGTGCCAAAAGCGACGTTTGACTATTCGGACACGAAGTATGCCGAGGTCGGTCTGAACGCCGCCACCACCGTGGATAAGGGCGATTTTCTTTCCTTCTACTCTGGTACATACGGCCAGAGTGCGGCAATTATTGACTATGGACGGGTAACCTCTGTGCAATTAATCGCAGGCTTTTATATTGTTGCCTATGAGGATGCCACCCTGCAGGACATTGAGAATGCGCTCAATTATTACTCCAAGAACGACATTGACGCGGACAAGCTGATTGAGAATGTAGATGTAAATGCGCTGGAGCATGATATCGAGCGCCAGGCCATGGACAGCGGCTTTGCCCAGGCTGCCGCCTCTTTTCTGACCGCCGCTGCCACTGAGACGGACGGCTTTGGCGATGCGATTAAGGGCTTTGACGCAGACTCTCTGCGTGTCACGCTGGAGGATGGTAGTGAGGTTTCTCTTGCCCAATTAAACACGATGGGCACTGCCGCAAAGCCGGTTTTGACCAATCTTATGGTGAGGGCAGAGCTAACCACCAACGGGGATCACTTTGGAAAAGGCAGCCTTCAATGTGCCCTTGACGTCAGCTTCACCCTTATGATGCTTGACGATGATAATTCAGGGATTAACCTTACCGTCAGCGCCACCTTTGTGGAGGAGGTGAAGATGGGTGTCAACACCTCCGGCAAAACGATATGGAAATGGAAGTGGATATTCCCCTACATTGCCGACTATCAGTTTAACGCCAATCTGGATGTTTACAACTACACCTATATCAAGCTCAGCGCGCAGGTAGCAACCAAGGATGGGTATAGCATTGCGGATATCTCGAGCGAGATGCAAAGCATTCTGGCAATGACAAGCGGCGACGAGATCAAAAGCGGTGTCTCCAAACTGTTTGAGATGTACAGTGATATGATGGACGCCGAAAGCGATTGGGTGGAGATCTTTGAAAGAGAGATATCAAAAACGGATATCCGCTTACTGCTCGGCATCATCAACGTCCGCATCACCACCAGCTTTGTGGTATCGGTGGACATGAAGGTTGCCCTTGGAATGGAGTTTGAGTACATTAGCGGTGACCGTTATTGTTTCTGGTTAAGGATTAAGGATAAGGACGCTGGCAGCGACACCATCCGGCTTATTGACCAAAAAAGCACCTTCCAGTTCTACGTGATGGGTGCCGTTGGTGTGCGAGCGGGTGTAAAGATTGAGATAGCCGTAGGGCTATTCTCGGTGGATTTAGCTAGCGTGGGACTGGGCGCGGAAACGGGCGCCTATGTACGCTTGTACGGCTATTTCTACTATACGACTAGCTCACTCAACGGCGTGGTCACCTCCTCCAATACGGCGGGAGCCTTGTATATGGAGATGGGCGTTTACCTTGACCTGAGCTTTAAGGCTCAGGCGTTGGGCGGAAAATTCCAATACAGCCCCTCGCTGTATTACAAAGAATGGCCTATCATGAAAGCAGGCAAACAGAACAACATTTACGATTTCGCAGCCGCGGACGGACTCGCGGATGTAAACCTTAAAAACAATCAGAAAACCTTTGCCCTTCCAAATAATTATTTTGATTTGCAGTATCTCGACCTAAAGGAAGGCGGCATCTCCACGATTCAGGCAGGGGGGAGTGATTTGGAGATTACCTCCACCAGCCCCGCTGTGACGGTTAGTGGCAGCAACATCACGGTTACGCCGCCCGATGGAGCGCGCTATGTCAATGCCTCCGTGACCGTCCGCTATAAAAATGGGCAGCTGGCCTTTACCTCCATGCCCATCACCCGCACCCTAAATGTCCATTGGGACGATCTGGAGAACCCATACCACATCACCTTTGCAGGGGGCGGCATCCCCACCATTACCGCAAACTTTGAAGCACCTATCACTGCCCCCGGAAACCCAACAAGAGTGGGTTATGACTTTGGCGGTTGGTACACGGACGCGTCTCTCACGAACGCCTACACGATACCCGCAACCATGCCGGGTGAGAATGTCACCCTGTACGCCAAATGGATACCCCAGCAGGTATCTTACACGGTAGAGCATTATCAGCAGGCGCTCAAGGGAGCAAACCCCGAGCTGACCGATACGGTAATTGCTTCGGGGCTGGCGGGTTCTCAATCCACACCGGCACTCAAAAGCTACCCGGGCTTCACCGCGCCTGCCACACAGACGGTTACGGTGAATGCCGACGGCTCTACGGTGGTGAGGTACATCTATGCCCGTAACAGCTATACCCTTACCTTTAAGCCGGGTTACGGCAGCTTGCCGGATATTGTGCGCACGGTGCCATTCGGCGGTGAGATCATCCCGCCGTCCATGGCGCGAGAGGGTTACACGTTTGACGGATGGAACCAAGTACCGGCGACCACGATGCCGGCGAGTAATGTAACCTACACTGCAAAATGGGCAATCAATACCTACGACGTCGAGTATACAGTGGACGGTGCGAAGGTGGTCGAGCAGTCGAAGGCTTATAACTTCGGCAGCCCACTTTACGCGCCCGTTCCCCCCACTGGATATGACTTTTTTGGCTGGTATATAGACGCCGCCTGCACAATCCCGTTTGAACAAACCACCGTGCCCGCGCGGGATATTAAGCTGTTTGGCAGAATTGCAGTGGTCTACAAGGTGGAACACTACCAGGAGAGTTTGACCAGCGGCACCTATACCCTAATCGAAACCGATACCCTTAATGGTAAAGCAGGAGCCATGGTGACGGGGCTTCCCAAGACCTACACGGGCTTTACCTATAACAGCGGCATTGCTGGTACCATCGTTTCCGGTAAAATAACGAGTGACAGTACGTTGGTACTCAAGCTGTATTACAAGCGCAACAGCTATACCGTTACCTTTAATGGTAACGGCAGCGACGGCGGCGAAATGCAAAGCCAGACCTTCCGTTATGGAGAAACCAAAAAGCTGGCTGCCAACAAATTCACAAAAACCGACTATATCTTTGCTGGCTGGAACCATTCGGCGACTGGCAGCGGCACAAGCTATAAAAACGAGGCAGAGGTTCAAGATTTGACCGTCGCGGCTGGTGGAACCATTACCCTCTACGCCCAGTGGGGTGCCGCTGTCGCCAAAATCGGCGATGCAAGCTACCTAAGCGTTCAAGAAGCGGTTAATGCGGTTGGGAATGACCAGATTATCAAGCTGATAAATGATAGTGAAGAAAATGTTGTAATCCCCGACACAAAGATTCATCCCTTCACCCTTGACCTAAACGACAAAACGCTCGACGGCGGCAATAATCCCACCATTACGCACCACGGCACCGGCACCCTGACCATCACCGACACGAGCATCGGCAAAGGTGGCACAGTTACGAGTACAGTAACCACCGCTAAATTTGGTACAATAATGTTAATTAATGGCAGCCTTGTGGTTGCTGGTGGTACGGTAAGTGTAATCGGAGATAGTGAGACGTTTTTAGACGATTATTCTCTCAACCTATTTGCTGCATCCGCAGTTGACTGTGCGACCAACTGCAGTGTGAACGTTTCTGGAGGTAAGGTGAGTGCAAACGGAGCCAATGCCTATGCAATTTATGGCCACAGCACTGGTGATACGACCGTTTCCGGAGGTGAAGTGAGCGCAACCGGAACCATGGCGGTGGCAATTAAAGGCTGGGGTTACCGCAAAGTGTATGTTTCCGAAGGTGAAGTACGTACAAGCGGAGTAAATTCAAAGGCAATTAATAACCCTACCATATACATTTCTGGAGGTACAACAACTGGAAGCGGAAGTGGTGCATACGGAATTGATGGCGGCAATGGCGGCATGGTTCTTACCGGCGGCACAGTGATTGGCGAGCGTTATGGAATTTATTGTTCTCTTGGAATTGAGATTCCAAGTGGCTCGTCTACCGTTATCGTAAAAAGTTCTGGCAGTGTGGTGAGCTCACCACCAAAGACGATTGGCGAAGGTATTCAGGTAACGGCAAGCTACTCTGATAGTGGATCGCCAACGACGGAGTATAATAGGGGTGTCTCCGTAAACTACCGCTACCTCAAGTTTGAGTACATCCCAGACCCCCCAACAGAAACCAGCACCGCAATGGTTGGTTCCAGTACGCAGATAGAGCGGCAATTCACCCCCAGTAATATCGGCAACAGCCGAATGAACGGGCATTTTACATCCCTTGACTACAGCAGCGTCCAAGATGACCCTGCTACCATGAGCGTTGTATCCAAAAAAGCAGAGCCAGAAGGTGGATACGGCATTTATGGAAGCTCCATCACCATCACTGGCGGTACGGTGACGGTGGCGGGTAATCAGGCGATGAGTGTCGCGCCAACACTCTCTGGCTATGCAGGCGGCTACACAGTGACCGCCAGCATAAGCATTGATGGGCAAGATGCCGTCACCTACAACCCAGAGGATTTTTACACCTATCAATATATCCACGTAGAGCCTGCGCCAAGCTACGGCATCAGCCTCTCCCAAAGCGGCACACATACCTTCCCCGGTGTGACCACGGGCTATGTGTCCCAGACGCCGTTTGCCGTCACGGTCAGCAACGCAGGTAATCAGGTAACGGGTGAGTTGACGGTTGCGCTCTCCGGCGATGATGCTGACCACTTCGTACTGAGCAAAGAAAGCATTCCCAGTATATCAGTGTCTGGCAGCGACACCTTTACGGTTGCGCCAATCACAGGCTTGGGTGAGGGTACCTACACCGCCACGGTAACAGTGAGCGGAGAAAACGACATATATTCCGAATTTACTGTACACTTTACGGTTACGGCACCAGTGACGGTAACCTCAGTGACAATAAAAACAGCACCCAAAGCGTCCTACACCGAAGGGGATCACCTTGATCTCACAGACCTAGTCGTGGAATTGCATAAGAGCGACAGCACCACGGAGGATGTGGTCTTTGCTGCCTTTGCGGACAAGGGAATCTCCGTCAACCCCGCAAACGACACGGTACTGACGACCAGCAATACCAAGGTGACCATATCCCATACGGCATCCGGCTGTACTGCCGAGCAGAGCATCACTGTGAAAGTGGCAGCCGTTCGTGTAACAGGTATTACCCTAAATCCCAAAAGCATTAAGCTTTACAGTAACACCACACCGAATACGGCGACGGTAACAACAACTGTTGCACCCCTTAACGCTGCAGACAAGAGTGTAGTATGGTACAGCAGCAACCCAGCTGTCGCTACTGTGGACGCAGGCGGCAAGGTGGCAGCAGTATCAAACGGAACGGCAACCATCACAGCAACTACTACTGACGGCGGTTTTACCGATTCGTGCACTGTCACGGTGACTACCTATAGAAGCGGCGGCGGCAGTGGCTCGAGTGGAGGTTCGTCCCCTGACTCTGCGCCATCCATGGGCTTTTCAAGCGCTACCAACGATACGGGCATCGGTATTGATATCAGCGGCATCGACCTGCCTGAGGGCGTAACGCTCGTTTCACCGCACATCTACGGACTGCCTACCTCCACGAGCGGCAGGGCTTGGACGTTGCTGCTTACCAAAGCTCCCGCGTCGGTTGGCAGGGGTGGTGTGCTTGGCGGCAGAAGCTACCTTGCGCTATACCAGTTTAAACTGCTGGATGAACACGGCAAGCAGGTGCACAACATCGGATGGACGACCATTCGCCTGCCAATCCCACAGGGCGCAAACCCCGACAGCTTAAAGGTGCTGTACTACGATGAAAAGACGCGCTCGTTTACCAACATGGGCGCATGGGTTGAAAACGGGTACCTTGTTTTCCGCACCTCACACTTCAGCTACTACATGGTGACGGGTGTGTCGGAGAATGTTCCTGCCATCCCCGAAACGGGTGGCGGAAATCAGAGCAGCACCACCCGGACAGCGGATGTGTTGCACGCCCTCATTCCGGCTATTCAAGGCAAGCGTCGGCGGGTTGTCGACTAAACAACACCGCCACACAGCAATCTCGCAGCAGTGCCAAAATTATAGGCGGCGGCAAATCGGGTGATTTGCCGCCGAATTCGTAGCGATAAACAGATGCCCCCGTTCCAAAGCACGAAGCTTGATAGCCGAGTAAAACAAAATAATAAGGACCAGGTATTGGCACAAAGAAAAAACAAGGGTGAAGACCGATGTTGGTCTCACCCTTGCTTTTTGATTATCGAAAGGAATTACTTATTTATATGGAACGTAGACGACCGACATACTCTTTCACCGTCTCGGGGTCGATGTTGCCGCCCCAGTCGCCGTTTTCAAAACATCTGCCGACCAAAGCCGCGTCCGCGTGCTTCATACGGCGAACAACGTTCTCGACATCGGTGCCACCGCCAAGTACAACAGGGATGTCGCTCGAAAGCTCCTTGATATCCTGTACCATGCGGTTGTTAAGTTCCTCATCCTTGTGGTAAATCTCAACGGCATTTGCGCCAACGGTCATCGCACCTCGTGCGAGGGTTTGGAGATTATTTTTGTCGTAGTCACCAAGGAAGTGATAGCCTGAGATCTCGGCAATCATATCCACGCTTTGCGCTCCGATGTGGTTGCGGTAGTTCATCACCTTCAGCGGGTTTGCTTCCACTATACCAAAGTTCGAGTCGGTAGTGCCTATCAGTGCAGTGCAGCGGGTAAAGTCCGCCTTGCACGCTTTTGCAACGGCAAGGGAGGGGGTAATGCAGTTCCACATCAGTTGGACACCTATTTTAAAGTCGGGACCCGCCATGCGGCGAACCTCCTGTGCAATAACAGAAAGGCAGGAGACGCGCACGTAGTCTGTATCATCCGTTGCAGGATACACCTTGTCTACCGATTGAATCAAGCACCCGTCAGCACCACCTTGAATGAGTGCTTTTGCATTGGCAATGGCTTTTTCGATGGAGAGCTCATAATCGCCTTCCTTGTAAAACGGTGTGCCGGGTAGCGGCTTTAGATGAATTAGTCCAAATACAAGTTTTTTCCCTAGTGATTCCTTAAACATTTTTATATCCTCTTCTTATCGTATTAGGTACGCAGGTTTCCTGCGCAATATTAACCGAAGTTGTACAGGAACAGGAAGGTAAGTCCAATGAAGTAAAGCAGGATTCCAGAACCAAGTACAACGAGTGTCTTCTTCTTAGCCCCCGCAAATTCCTTGTAATAGAAGCCCCAGAAGTAGGTCCATAGGTTTGCGGTACGACCAAACAGGAACGAGATGGTAGCGCTGATAACGGGCATACAGTAAATCGAAATCAGGTTGCCGCCGTAATGGCACAGACCTGAGATGCATGCAAAAACGATGGGGCGCTTGCTTTGCCCGATGCATAAAACTGTTTTCCATTGCTTCTTCATCGTAAAGCGTATAGCCGAGATGACAGCAACGCTGATAAACGAACCCGTGCAAAGATAAGCGCAGGTGAGTATGGGCGGGAATCCGGCCGCTGTTCCGCTTGCGGTACCAATTGACCAGCCATTCGTCAAAATGGCATTAAGCAGAATCATTAAAATGATTGATATCGTAATTGGGCTTTTCTGCTTGTGAGTCTCAGGGTTGATGCCCTTTGCACGAAGTCTGTCGTTCTTGCACATCTGGGAAGCATAGGAGCATATGTAGCTTGCAAGCAGGAACACAATCGCGGTTATAATAATAAGTGTCAATGCAAACGGCTTGTCGGGAAGCCCTTCCTGCCAGATGGAGGTGCCTATGCCAAGCAGGCTGCCTACTGCACCGGTAATAGTAGTAGAGAGCATCAGTCCGATGTTGTCCATTACAACCAGATTGAGATAGATGCCGATTGACATCATTGCGCCGCCCAAAAGGATAGTTGCGACCAATCCCAAATTCTCAGCCGTTACGGCCAATATTCCTTCAGGTAACAGGGAGGGGGCGAGTAGCAGCGTAATAATCCAAATGAATACAAACGCAAATGTGTAAAGCCAAAATACGATTCCACCGATGGGATAATCGCCTTTGAGCTTTATG
Organism: Bacillota bacterium; assembly: GCA_023443315.1. Taxonomy (GTDB): domain Bacteria; phylum Bacillota; class Clostridia; order Oscillospirales; family Ruminococcaceae; genus Acetanaerobacterium. Next base: position 41,603 of record JAEZVA010000041.1, read on the forward strand.
ACCTGCATCCAACTTCCCCATAGTGCTGCGGCAAACAACGTTAGGATTATGGCGGTGAAGGTGGAGAAATAAATCGTCATAGAAACTAAGCTCCTTTTTGAACGTAATGTGAAAGTTATTTGTGGATAGATGAACATAATTGCGCGTATCAGGCTGTATTACGATATAAATGGTACTCAATTGCGGCACAAAAGTCAATAGAAGAAAGAAAATTGAAATTTATTTGACGTATACGTAAAAAAAGCACGATGTGAATTGGCTGTTTGCACAAATTCGTGCAAAATTCAAAAATTATATTGATTATTTCAGTTTAAATTGATAGAATGAACGTGCTGCATGAGATGCACACATCCCAAAAATCAGATTAAGTTCAGGAAAATGTCAAAAAGGAGAAGAAACATGAAGAAATTATTGGCAGTAATCTTAGTTCTCGCATTCACACTTTCTCTGGTAGCTTGCGGTGGTAACGGCGGTGCATCGAGCACACCGGCGGCTCCAAGCGGTACCGATTCCCAAGAACCTGCAGCTGAACCTCTCCGTGTTGTTTACCTCGGCAGCAAATTGGGCGACAACTCTACTGCAGATGCCATCAATGAAGGCGCTAAGAAGGGCGCTGAAGAGTTTGGCATGGAATACATATATATAGAGTGCCCGCTCGATCCGGCAAAGTTTGATGCAGCAATGGCAGAATCGGTTGACCAGGAGCCTGATGTTATCATCTCTGGTTCTGGTTCCGGTCTGGTTGACGTAGCGGTTAAGTTCGCACACGAATACCCCGAAATCAAGTTCGTTACCCTTGACGCTCCCACCGACCAACCCGACATCGAAGGTCTTGATAACTGGTTGGGATGCATGGCGAAGCAGAACGAGTGCTCCTTCCTGGTTGGCTATCTCGCAGCAAAGATGAGCAAGACCGGCAAAATTGGTGGCATCGTTGGCGTTGAGTACCCCGTACTTTGTGACTTTATCGTTGGTTACATCGACGGCGCTAAGGCTGCTAACCCCAACATTCAGGTTGCAGTAGGTGCTATCGGCGACTTCGTTGACCAGGCAAAGGCAAAAGAGATTGCTCTTGCTCAGTACCGTCAGGGTGCAGACATCGTATATGCAATCGCTGGTACCGCTTCTTATGGCATCCTGGATGCAGCGAAGAGCAGCGGAAACTGGGGCATCGGTGTTGACGTTGACATGGCACTTCCTTTCGTAGGCGTTGATGATGACCAGGCGAACTGCATCATGACCTCCGCGATTAAGGACTGGGGCTACATGGCTTACTACGCACTGGAGCGCATCTCTAAGGGCGAAGAGATTGGCTGGGGCTCGGTAGAGATCTATGGCGTTGCTAACGGCGGAGCTACCTTCGTTCGTAACGACATCTACAAGAAGGCCGTTCCCGCTGATATTCAGGCTGAGATGGAAGAGCTCTTCTCCAAGTTTGAAAAGGGTGAGATGACTGCACAATCCTTCTTTGATGAAACTGGCGCGTCTATGGATGATGCAACTTATCAGGCACTCAAAGACTCTGTTAAGATTCAATAACGATCTGTCGACGTATCTAGTATAGGGAGATCATATCGACAATGGTCAACCGGGGAGTCGACCTCGGTTGACCATTGCTCTTTATTAAAGAAATTGGACGGTGAAACAATGTCGGAACAAATCTTGTTGATGGATCAGATTACGAAGGTTTATTCAAACGGTTTTATTGCAAACCATGAAATTACCTTTGGCTGTTCAAAAGGTGAGATTCATGCGTTGCTCGGTGAGAACGGTGCAGGAAAAACGACCCTGATGAAGATCCTGTTCGGCTTTGAGGAAGCTACCGAAGGTAAGATATTCATTAAAGGCGAAGAAGTAAAGCTTAAGGGCGCACTTGATGCAATCAACCATGGCGTAGGAATGGTGCACCAGCACTTTATGCTGGTTGATCAATTGACCGTTGCAGAAAATATTGTATTGGGCAGTGAGCCGACTAAGGGCGGAATGCTGTTTGATAAGACAAAGGCGTTTGAAGTAACCCGTAATCTGGCAGAAAAATACAATCTAAAGGTTGACCCGACAGTATTGGTTGGCGATGTGTCGGTTGCAATCAAACAAAAGATAGAAATACTCAAAGCATTGTTGCGCGGTGCTGAGATTCTCGTGCTTGACGAGCCCACCGCTGTACTTACCCCACAGGAAACCCGCGAGTTGTTTGTGGAACTCAAAAACCTGCGCGAGGCGGGGCACACGATTATCTTCATCTCCCATAAACTCAACGAAGTCAAAGAGTTGTGCGATCGTTTTACCGTACTGCGTCGAGGCAGGGTTATTGGCCACGGTAATGTAGTAAACTATACACCGCAGCAGATGTCTAACATGATGGTCGGCCGCGATGTAATTATGACGATTGATAAAGATAAGGCGGAGGTTGGCGAAGAGGTAGCTCGTATCGAGAATGTCTCATACACCAACTCCCTTGGGAAAACTCTGCTTGATAATGTTAGCTTTTCCATGCGCAGAGGCAAGGTGCTCGGTATCGCAGGTGTCGAGGGTAACGGTCAAAACGAGCTTTGCGAGATTATGACCGGTCTGCGTCACCTAATCCGAGGCGATGTTACGATAAAGGGAAAGAATATCCGCGGAATGAGCATTAAGGCACTTCGCGAACATGGCATTGCCTATATTTCGGAAGACCGTATGACCTTTGGTTGCTCGCCGCATTCCACAATTGCCGAAAATCTCATCTCCGACCGATTCTACAAAAAGGATTATTCCGGCAAGGTGATGCTCAAACGCAAGGAGATTAACCGGATCTGCGAACAGCTGGTGAAAGACTTTACCATCAAATGCAACAGTCCACATGACTTTGTAAGAGAGCTGTCGGGCGGTAATATTCAAAAGGTCGTTGTTGCACGCGAGTTTACAAGCGGTGCCGACATCATTGTGGCAAACCAGCCGACGCGCGGTATTGATGTAGGCGCAACCGAGTTTATTCGTAAAAAACTAATTGACCTAACTCGGGAAAACAACCTTTCGGTCCTGCTTGTATCAGCCGACCTCAATGAGGTTCTTGAGGTTTCGGACAGTCTGCTTGTTATGAGCGACGGAAGAATCGTTGCATACTTTGAAGAAGCCTCCAAGGTCAGCGAAGACGAATTGGGCGAATACATGCTAGGGTTAAAGGTTATGGCACCCGAAGAATTGAGGAGGTCGCTCAATGAGATTTAATAAATTCGTAATTAAGTACTTTGACCTCATTCGTACAGTCACAGCAATACTGATTGGTTTTATATTGTCGTTGTTGTGCATTGTCTTTATCAGTGAAGACCCTATTCGCACAATTGCGGTATATATGTTTAAACCATTTGATGGAATCCGCCGCTTCGGTACCATGATTGAATACATGATTCCTGTTATGTGTACCGGCGTTGGTATGTGTTTCATGCTTTCGGTATCTAAGTTTAACCTTATTGGGGAAGGCGCGTTGTTTTTATCGGCATCCTTTATCTCCTACGTTGCCACTCAGCTTATCCCCGGCTTTCCTCCCGTGCTTTTCCCGGTCGTTCTGATTGTAATCGGCGCGGTTGTCGGTGCTATGTGTGCCATTCTTCCCGCAGCGCTTGAAGCAAAATGGAAGACCAACATTGTTGTTGTCACCTTGATGCTCAACTATGTTTTGACCTTTGCGGGCATCTACATCCTTTACTACTGGATGCGTGATGAGAGTAAGACCTTCGTCGGTTCAGATCCAATACCCGATGCGGCCAAGCTTTCTAGAATTATTCCAAAAACCAATGTGCATACCGGACTCTTTGTCGCGGTCGGGCTTGTTATCTTTGCATACTGGTTCCTATACCGCACCAAGCTCGGCTATCAGATGCGTATGGTCGGTAAGAATCCGAGCTTTGCGAAGTATTCGGGTATTAGCGTTATCGGCATTACCATCCTTGCTCAGTGTATCGGCGGTGCTTGTGCAGGTATTGGCGGCGCTACCGAAACCCTTGGCAAATACGACCGCTTTATCTGGCTTGCACAGACCGGTTACGGCTTTGACGGAATGTCCCTTGCACTGATGGCAAAAGGCAATCCTTTGCTCATTCCGGTTGTGGCATTCATACTCGCTTATATTCGTATCGGCGCTGATATCGTCGGTCAGACTACCGACGTTCCGCTGGAATTTGTACAGGTTATTCAATCTATTATTATCATGCTCGTAGCCGCAGGTAGCTTCTTGTCAAGCTATCGTCAAAAGACCATCGTTAAGGTTGCGAAACAGGAAGAGACTGAAAAGAATAAAGCTGCAATCGCACAGTGAAAGGAGAGGTGAGTAAATGGGAAATTTCTTTACATTAGATTACTTGATGGATTTTGGATTTTCCGTCATTCGTATGTCAACACCGCTGATCTATTGTGCGATGGGCGCGCTCATCTCGATGCACGCAGGTCAGATCAACATGGCAATGGAAGGTATTCTGTTGTCCTCAAGCTTAATTGGTGTTCTGTTCAGCGCATGGACGCATAGCCTTTGGGGCGGCGTGCTCGGCGCAATACTGGGAGGTATCATCATCTCACTGGTCATGGGCTATATGAACATTATCATTGATGCTGATATGATGCTTACTGGTATCTCACTCAATCAGCTGGCGGCAGGCGGTACCATTTATGTACTGTTTGCGGTCACAAATACAAAGAGCAGTACACAGGGGCTTCAAAGTTTGGTGTTCCCATCCTGGGAAATCCCGCTCATTAAAGACATTCCAATCGTCGGCGAGATACTTTCGGGGCACAACGTGCTGACGTATGCTGCATTTTTGGTTGCGATACTGACATGGTTGTTTGTGTTCCGCACAAAGACCGGGCTGCGGATTCGTGCAATCGGCTTTAACCCGAACTCTGCCGCTTCCGTTGGTATTAACGTAAAGCGCGTAAAGTTCAGCGCATTCGTATATTCTGGCATCTTCGCTGCTCTGGGCGGCGCGTTCATGTCGATGGGTTATCTGTCTTACTGGGCGCAGAACATGACTGCAGGACGTGGCTTTATCGGAATCTCAGCAACCAACCTTGCATCGGGTAACGTGCTGCTTGCAGTTCTGGCATCGGTATTCTTTGGACTGATGGATGCACTTTCTATCTCGCTGCAGACGATGAACCTTCGTTTCCAGCTGGTGCAGATGATTCCATATCTTGCTACGGTTATTGGTCTTGTTATTCTTTCTATCGTGCGCGATAAACGTGCAAAGGCAAAACGCGCAGGAAAATGATTATTTGTTAAATGAGGATTTTTAATGGATTATGTTGTTGCAGGTAATGTGATGATAGATACCGTTCGTTTTGCGGATGGTACCACCAGCAACCGCAGCCACATAGGCGGACCCGCTACGTTTGCATATAGCGGGGTTCGCCTATGGACGGACAGCGTACTTCAGGTCAGCAATGTTGGTGAAGACTATCACGAGTACTTTGACGCATGGGCGGAAAAGAATAACATCATCACAGATGCCATTAAGGTAAAATGCGATCACTCTAACCACAACTTCTTGATGTATAATCCCGACGGAACCTATCGCAGCGACGACACCATAGAGCATTTTCGCAGCGACTGGATGCAGGATTTTGGTTACATGAAAACATCGCCTGAGGAGATTGGCGCGTATACGAACGGTCAAAACGTAAAGGGTGTGTATCTCGCACAAAATGTTGACCGTGTATTCTGGCGCAAGCTCAAGGCGATAAAACAGCGCGATAATTTTAAGATGATGTGGGAGATTGAAGCACCCAGCTCGTACAAGCGGTATATGCCGGATGTGCTGAATGCACTAGAGGGTACCGATATCTTTTCTATCAACGTGCAGGAAGCAAGAACCTTGTTCGATGTCGAAACCGAGGAGCAGTGCATCGAAGAAATCATGAAGTTGCCGGTTGATATGACCCTGTTCCGTGTGGGCAAAAAGGGACTTTACTCCATATCGGACGGTAAGGCGTACTTTCTTGAAAGCGCCCCCACAGACCGAGAGATCGATCCAACCGGTTGCGGAAACACCTCTACCGGTTCTGCGCTTTATGCCTACTGCGAGGGTAAGGACGCACTGATGGTCGGCATTATGGCAAACGTTGCCTCGGGTCAGAATATCAGACAGTTTGGTGTAATACCCGATTTTCTTTCGGTAAGAGATGCAGCATACAAGCAGGCAGAGCAGTTGTACGCACAATATATTCAAACGGTTTAAACAATGAACTGATTCTAGAAAGGGCGGCATTGTCAATGATACAATGCTGCCCATAAACAAGAATCGGAGGTGGGAAGATGACTGAATACTTAGCATGTGGTAACATCATGTCCGACTATGTAGAACGGCCTGATGGTACGATGGAAGAGATACATATGGGAGGACCTGCCTTCTTTGCACTGACAGGCATTCGCCTTTGGTCAAAGAATTGCAAGTTGGTATGTCGCACGGGAGCGGATTATGTAGATTCATATGGGAAATGGATGGCCGCGAACGGACTTGACTGCGACGGGATTGATGTCGCAGCGCAGCAGTGTACACAGCATATAATAAAACATCACGAGGACGGTACCTATGAGCATCGTTCCAAGTTTGGAGCAGAACTACTCGGGTATCTAAAAACCCGTCCCGAAGATATTGAACGCGCGTTGACCCCCGGTGTGAAAGGGGTATACATGGCGCAGAATGTAGATCGTATTTATTGGCAAAAGCTTAGGGCATTAAAAGAGAAATATGGGTTTCGATTCATGTGGGAGCTAGAAGCCAAACCGAAACACCTTTCGGATGAGGAGTGGCTACCTGCGGTACAGAGCGTAATTGCAGATGCCGACATGTGGTCACTCAACTCAACCGAAGCGTCGATTTTGTTTGGGATTCCCAAGGCAAATGAAGAAGACATGATTACCGAGATCATGAAGATGCCGGTTGAGATGACGTTGTTTCGTGTAGGGAAAAAGGGCGCGTATGCGGTTTCGCCTACTGAGGCAGTGTTCTGCCCGTCTATCGACATTGCCCAGTCGGTAGACCCCACCGGCTGTGGCAACTGCTCTACCGGTGCAGCCATGTACGCACATCTAGCGGGCTACTCGCTCAAAGAGGTTGTCATTATGGCTAATATTTCGGCAGGCTACAATGCCGCACAGTTTGGCCCTTTTATGGAGTTTACGGATGAGGTCATGCAGTCTGCGCACGAGCTGTGCCAGAAGTATGCAAAGACTCTCTAGTACAATTCTGCATCATATATTTCAAGGAGGTATACTGTGAATAAACTAGATTTCAACAGCCCAATCAGGAATCAGGTACTTAGTCTGCCTGAACTGGTGGACATTCAGTTAGAGAGGAGCCTATGCAAAGATAAGCTGCAGAGTGTTATCTCAATCGCAGAGATCTTTGACGCACGCAAAATCATTCTAACAGGCTGTGGCGATTCGTATGCTGCGGCGGCGGTTATGGCGCCTGTTTTGCAGAAATACTGTGATGTTTTTAACTGTACAGTAATGGATGCCATGGAATTTTGCCGCTTTACCACCAAAGAGGATATCGGCATCGGCGAGCCCAACAGCCCGCTTGTGCTTGTTGTCAGCGCAGGCGGTTCAACCTCCCGTATCTGTGAGGCACTTGAGAAGGCAAAGCAGGTCGGTGCGTTTCCAATCTTAATCACCAACAAGGCCGAGTCCAAGGCGGCTTCTGTTGCAAAGCGCGTTTATTTTCAAGATACCCCGCCTATGGAAAACGACTTCCCGGGGCTTCGATCCTACTTTGCTAGTCTCATCGGTCTTGCGTCCGTCGCACTGCGTATGGGTCATGTGCGCGGCGTTTTACCGCCTACTGCCGAACAGGAATGGAAGGCTGCAATCTCGGGGTATGTACATAGTTACGAAGGCGTCTTAGAGCAGATTGACGACCAGATGTTTGAACTTGCGAAGACGTGGAAGGACTTTGAACGGTTTGACTTTATCGGTGACGGGAGCGAGCTGTATTCCGCATTGTTCGGACTAGAAAAGTTCTACGAGTGCACCGGTGTTACTGGTGTGTACGACGATACGGAGAACTGGTGCCATGTCAACTACTTCATCCGCGACCCCGAAACGGTTGGAACCGTTATCATGGCGGACAAGAACTCACCGTCGTTCGGGCGCACCGTTGAGACCATCGCAAGCGCACAACGAATTGGTCGCCCGGTGCTGGTTGTTACCAATGCGGACAAGAGCGAATTTACAGAGGGTGTTACAGTATGCACACTGCCGGATGCACCCGAAGGCTTTGAGTGGCTAATGCCCATGATGGATTACGTTCCGGCTGCATTACTGGCATCTTATTGCTGTACCCTTGCAGGGCGTAAGTATTTTAACGCGTACGATCCATTTACCAATGTTTACGATCGTTCGGGCAAGTTTTTTAATCCCGATACGCTTACGATGTCATCCAGCAAGATCGAGATATATGACTGACGGAGGTAACTAAGTGTTTTTTGAAATAAATGTGCACACCCAATTTAAGGGCTACCCGTCGATTACGGCGGATGTACAAGAGATGGTTGCCAAAAGTGGCGTGGAGGACGGCTTTTGCATCGTATCTGTGCCGCACACCACAGCGGCACTGGCCATCACCTCCTTTTGGGACAAACGCGGTCTTGACGACATGATGGACGAGTTTGACCGCAATTTCCCCACCCGTGTCAGCTACAAGAACCAAGATTCTCCCTATGCGGCATCGGGCTATGTCAAATCCGCTACCACCGGCACCTCCAAGATGTTAATAATCAAGGACGGCAAGTTGGTGCTTGGCTCCTCACAGGGTCTTGTGCTTGTGGATTTTGACGGTCCGCGCGACAGAAGGGTGTTTGTACAGATGGTGGAGGCACAATAACGTCCGCTTAGGTGGATATCAGGAGGCTTTTGAATGTATATAGATAAGAAGAATCTGGTCACCGAATATATGGGGATGCACGATCTGACGAGCGATGTACAGAGCGTGGTTGCCGCAAGCGGGGTAACAAACGGAATTTGTCACATCTCGATGCTTCACTCAACCGCAGGGCTTGTCATCACCGCAAAAGACGATGCTATTCGGCGTGACGTGATGGGAGACATCGAGCGCATGGTACCCACGCGTGTCGATTTTAAGCATCGTGAAACCGCCTCCGATGCAGGAGGTCACGTTAAAACAGCACTCACTAACAGCCAAATCTCGGTCATTATCGAGAATGGTTTATTGGTTTTGGGGGATGAACAAGCAGTTGTGTTTGCGGAGTTTGACGGTCCGCGCCCCAGAAGTTACTTTGTATGTGTATACAGTGCAATTTAAGTAAGGGAAAAAGGTGAAACGAATGAGCAATAGATTTGATTATCAAAATCCGCTACGAAACCAGTGTATGAGTCTCCCCGAGCTGTGCGAGCCTCAGTTGGCAGGGGTACGCAAGGGTATTGAAGGATGCATCTCCCCTGAGAAGGCAAAGGGCATCCGCCGCATCATCTTTACCGGCTGCGGTGACTCCTACTTTGCAGGGCGTGTGGTTATCCCCGCCTACAAGCATTTCGCTGGTCAGTTTGGCAGCCATTTTGCAGTAGAGCGTTGCATTGATGTCGGACGTTTTCTACCCATGAGTGAAAAGGACGCCGCTGCGACACTCGTAATCGGCATCAGCGCTTCTGGCGGTCCCGCTCGCGTAGAAGAAGCGTTATTGCGTGCACGAAAATATGGTTATATGACCATGGCGCTAACCAACAACCCCGACTCCCGTGCGGCAGCTGCTGCGGAGTATTCGCTGATTGTGAATACCCCCAGCTTTGAAAATCCAAACCCAGGGCTTCGCAACTATTATGCATCCCTCGTCGGTCTGCTTATGTTTGGGGCATACCTTGGCGAGTGCAAGGGCATCAGCCCTGCAGGCACAATGGATAAGCTTGCCGATGCAATTCGCGCCTACACGAAGAGCTACGACGCGGCTCTGCCCGAGATAGATGAGAAGATGTTTGTACTTGCACAAACCTGGAAGGACTACACCGCGATAGACACCATTGCCGATGACATCAACGCGTCAACGGCCATGTTCGTGGGCGCAAAGTTCCTTGAGGTTGCAGGTATCCTCTCTACATACAGCGACTCGGAGGATTGGTGTCATGTAAACTATTTTGCACACAACCCCGAGCAGATTGGCACCATTATCGTTGCAGATAAGAACGACAACAACCGCTCTCGTATTGCTGAGACAGTACACCAAGCATCGGGCATTGACCGTCCGGTTCTGCTTGTTGCAAACGGATCCAAAAAGGAATTCGGCATTAACGAGGATATTATCGAGATGACAGTGCCGGAGGCACCCGAGGGATACGAGTTTTTACTTCCGCTACTCAACTACATCCCCGGCTCTATTCTGTCATCTTACGTATCGGCACTGCTGGGTGAACCGTACTTCCGCGCAGGTAAAGGGCATTGGGCGGATGAAGGGGTTGGTACCATCCGCAGCAGTAAGGTTGTCATCCTGTAACGGATGCGTCCGTATGCCAAATACTGAAAAATAGGAGACGAAATATGATTCGAGAAACGATAAAGACCCCAAAAGCAGGGCTTTATGATATCACCGAATCGGTAATCCGTGCAATCGATGCAAGCGGTATCGGCGAGGGGCTGTGTGTTGTATTTACCCCCGATATCGAGGCAGGGATACTGGTTACCGCAAAGGGCGATGCGCGTATCTACGAGGATATCCTCGATGACTATATCCGCATTTTCCCCGCGCGCAATAACTACGAGTTTGATGGCTGCATGGATAAAGCCGCGGCACACTCCAAATCTGCCATTGCAGGGGTTTCGCTTGATGTGATTATCCATGAGGGAAAGGCTGTGCTCGGCGAGCGGCAGCATATTGTGCTGGCAGACTATGTTGGCAATAAGGATTGCTCCTGGCTCATTCAATGTATCGGCAGGGAATCATAACAATCCGTTTTACTACACTCCCAAACGGATACATGAGCCTTCTTGAATAAAAACGGCAAAGCCCTCTGATAACGGGTATCAGAGGGCTTTGCCGTTTTTAGAGTTTGAGGTATAAATAAAAGCCCACGGAATGCTGTCGGCGGGCAATATAGTTAAATTATTAATGCTTTAAAGCAGGTCAGCTTCGCTGGTATCTTCGTTAATAATAGTACAGTTATGCAGGTCAAACGCCTTAAAAAACACAATCTTGCTCTGCTTTGCGTTTTCTGCAAGCAAAAATGACTTGGCGGAGTGGCTTTTTACAAGCTGTTTAATGTGCGCCTCACGTATATCGTACACATAAGTGCAGGCCTCTTCTAAGGAGTATGCGTTTGCGCCCAAAAACGCCTTGTCAAAATACATGCTCGAAATCTGCGCTTCGGTAAGCGGTCCGTTGACCGAGTCGAGGTCAAAGAAATATTCTCCGCCGAGAAGGATGCAGGAGATACCCTCGGTTGGAAGATATCTTTGTATCAAACCAAGGCTTGTTGTAACAACGGTAACCTTTTTTGCAGTGATAAACTGAACCATCTTACCCGCTGTGGTACCCGAATCCACAAAGATGATGTCCCCATCCGATACAAGCTTCGCTGCCTTTTGGGCAATTGTGGTCTTTGGACCACTTTCGGCATGGTCGGGGGTAGGGGCGACGGGGTGGATATTGACGCTCTTAACTTCTGATTTTATACAAAACGCACCGCCACGTTTCTTTTCTATTGAACCTTCGGCAAGCAGAAAGTTAATATCACGACGAGCAGTTGAGGCTGAGATATCCAGTGCTTCGGCAATATCCACTACAGACATAACCTCATTTTGCTCAAGCAACGACAGTATGCTTTTTCTGCGAAAATATGGAACCAGCATCTGTATCCTCCTCAATGTATGTGAATGCTAGGTTGTATAGAATGCTCACTTTGTGGCAAATATGCAATGTTTTTATTTTCCATAACAAGCGGAAGATAAAAGATATATAGCCAGATGGGTTTCATCTAAAATGTCAGGAGAATAGCGAAAAATCAAGCAATATCAATACTTAGTAGCAATATTATGATAGCATCTTTGTAGGGAAAAAGCAATATTTTTCAAGCTTCGAGTCAAATGTTCAATAAAACTACCAATAAAGTCGTTTTATTCATGTGTTTTTATGAAAACATGAATAAAATCAAAAATTATTATTTACGTTCAATTTTATTCACGAACCCTTATGTGGGGTGTATGGACTGTTTCGCAATCAGTGTTTCAAATTTTGTAATAAGGTTTTTCGCGCTTTATAATGGCACTAATGCTTGTTTTTACTCGCTTGGTTTTAAAATTTCGGTGTTCAAAAGATAGTTCTTTTGTTTTGCGCCAATGTGTGTTGACACCCCATTGGTGTGAGTGAAATAGTTTACAATATGGTATGTTAAACATAGTCCATCTTCGGCTTATAAACAGTACTGGGCAGTTTAGAATAGGTTCTAAACTGCCCAGTACTGTTTTCCTGTAATAACGTCATTAACGCAAAACACTTCTTATGTTTTGACATTCACACATTGAAAATTTACACCAAATCGGATATCGGTATAAGCTGCTTAGTGTGCTTTATAAATCGCGCCTATGTTTTGGAAACCGACCAAACCAGTTATCAATCTATTTTGCGGCAAGTCTTTCCTTCCTTTAAGATCATCTCAAGAGAAGGGGAACCGGACTCCGGGAACTTTCCGTTAATTAAATCCATCAGCTGTCTCACCGCGACCTGACCAAGCTGTTCTACAGGTTGGCACATGGTGGTGAGATCTGGCAATAGGGCGGCATACTCAATCTCCTGATAAAGACCATCGAAACCCATCACAGAGATGTCCTCGGGTACGCGTATGTTCATATCTCGCGCCGCGGCAATGCCTCCGAACGCCCCTAAGTCGCAGCCAAACAGTACAGCAGTCGGTCGCTTGTCGCGCTGAAGAATCTGTTTCATTGCGTCGTAGCCATCGCTAAACTTAAAGCTGCCACTCATGATTGAGTTATCGTCAACCAAAAGTCCCGCCGCAGCCATCGCTTGCGTAAACCCCTCGACACGCTTCTGTGAAACACCACTAATCATAGGCCCGGTTACATGGATAATAGATCGGTGCCCTAGGCTGATTAAGTGGTTAGTCGCATCAAAAGCGGCTTTGACGTTATCGATGTTGACGCTTACTACATTTTGCGACCGTAGATTGCTTTGTAGCACAGTAAAGGGCATTCGAATGCTTTCTAAAAACTCAATGTCCTCCGAGTCGAGATCGTTGAGCAGTGCTATGATAATACCGTCAACACCCTGGCTTACCATTTTTCTTAAATTCTGCTTGTAGGCCTTTTGGTAGTCCCAGCTGGTGGTGCGGTTTTTACTGTTTGCAATAAAGATACTGTAATTGGTTTGGGATACGCCATCTTCAACACCCGAAGCGATACCACCCCAGAATGGCTGAGTGATGTTATAGATTAACAGACCAATAATATTGCTTGTTTTAGATACCAGCGAACGAGCCGCAGCGCTGGGGATATAGTTTTCCTGGTTAATTACTTCCTTGACCCTGAGGCGAGTAGCTTCCTTGACCCCGGGTGAATTGTTGATCACACGGGATACCGTTGCGCGCGACACATTCGCTTTCCGTGCAATTTCATAGATATTCATACCGATCTCCATTGGTTTTATTTTTATTATAGCAATTTTACATTGTGTGTACAACCAAATTAAGCGGATATCTACACAGTTCGACCTGTTTTGGCTAGTTCAAGTCTGTGCATACAACTACTTGCAAATAATTTTATCGCCGATTATTGTAACCGCTCTCATAATATTTTTAATCTTACTAGCCATATTTCAAAGCAAACAAAATCAATACAACCTGAAAAACACTTGATAAATTGGGATTAATGCAGCATTAAACCTGTTATGTTGGTGATAACAATAATATTATAACACTCTTTTTGTAAAATGTCTTGATTTCCTGGAAACTCTTTTAATTGGCAGTAATCCTTGCATGCACAGTATTTTGACCAAAGGTAAGTGAACATTGCTACAAACGAAAAAGTTTTTATGATATTTTTCGATTAGTATTGACAAAAAGAAAAATAAGAGTACAATAAAAATCACAGCAAATGCTCGAAATAAAAAATGTGAACGCTCTCAACAATGCGTTTTTCGTGCATATATACAAATTCATTTTTAGCTGTTTTTGCTCTGATTTTATTAGATAAACGAATATGCTCAATCAAAATGCGCTATTTTTGTAAAATCACACGCTGCGCTAAGGGCTTTGGTTTACTGCTATTTGAGCAAGATATCAAATTTATTGGCTAATTCAACCCAAAAATGAGAGCGTTCACATTTTAATACAATTGGGTCTTAAGGAAAGAATAAAGTTGGAGATTCAATATATTCTGCAACGCTTTGCAGAATAAAAGGGAGATCTGCTTTATTGTATAAATAAAAAAACAAGGAGAAAAACAATGAAAAAAGCATTGGTTGCAACTATTTTAGCATTCACCATGCTCGCTACGACGGCTTGTAATGCCGGCGCTGGCACCGCTTCAAGTGACCCAGCTGGGCAGCCATCGTCATCGGCAGCTACC
>JAEZVA010000061.1 GCA_023443315.1 Bacillota bacterium
CGGGCTGTGCGGTAGGCAGACCAAACGGCATCTGGGCTATCAGTCTCCACGAGCGGTCGATGCCAAACGTGTCGTACACCCCTTCGTCGATCAGGGGCGCGTAGTGCTGAAGCGATGCGCCGAGACCGGCGCCCTCCAGTAGCATCCACACCGCATACTGCAGCATGCCGTTGGCGTGCTCCGCCCATACGGGGAAGTTATCCTTGTACAGCGCAAACTGCTGCATCATTGCCTCGGTGGTGGGGGTGTGATTAAAGAACAAGACCGTGCCATAGGCATTTGCAAAGGATGCGATCTTCTCCTGTGTGGGGGCGAACTGGTCAGGCGGCACCACCTGCTTTAGCGCGTTTAATGTAATGTCGTTCCACAGCTTACCATGCTGCTCGCCGAACAAAACGGCTACGCGCTGGCTCTGGCTGTGAAAGGCACTGGGCACATACTGTACCGCATGCTCCACAAGCGATAATATCTGCTCCTGCAAAACAGGGGATTCTGGGCTTAGCGCGTAAACACTGCGGCGCTGCTCCATGGCCTTTGTTAGGCTAATATTTAAATGATTCGACATATTGGTTCCTCCCTAAAAAGACTAAAATTAAATACTGTTATTATTATGCTGTTATCTGCATGAAATATGGCATTGATAACGAAACTTATATAATATACTTTATTGGTATACTATTATATATAACGGTTCTCAATTAAAATTGCAAGGGGTTTTGAAAATATTTTCCTATTCTTGCGCAGTGCGCATCGTCGTGATATAGTGAACACAGGAACTATGCCGCATCTGATACTCGCCTACAACACTAACCAGGATTGGTTTTACCCCGCCTTTAACAATTAACCGCTTAACAAAGGAAGCGTCTATGATGAACAGCAGAAACTATCAAAGCGAGCTAGATGGGATAATAAAGGGACTTACCACCCCGCCCACCCTACTGCTTCACGGGTGCTGCGCGCCCTGCTCTAGCTATGTACTCGAGTACCTTTCGCAGCACTTTTTGATTACGCTTTATTTTTATAACCCAAACATCACCATACAAGAAGAGTATGCCCGCAGGCTGGATGAGGTCAGACGGCTTGTGTCGGTGCTGCCCGTCAAGCACCCCGTGTCACTACTTGAGGGGGAATACGACCCCGCGCTGTTTGCGGCGCTTGCGCAGGGCAAAGAGCAGGAGCGCGAGGGCGGCGCCCGATGCGCGGATTGCTACGACCTGCGGCTCAGTCAAACCGCGCAGCTCGCCGCACAGGGCGGCTTTGACTATTTTACCACCACCCTTTCGATTAGCCCCTATAAAAACGCCCAGAAGCTCAACGAAATTAGCGAGCGGCTTGCAGGCACCTACGGGGTTCGGCATCTGCCCTGCGACTTTAAAAAGCGGGGCGGGTACAAGCGTTCGGTGGAGCTCTGCGCGCAGTATGGATTGTACCGCCAAGACTACTGCGGCTGTGTTTATTCTATGCGCGTAGTACAGTCTCCCCCATCTCATAATGAATAACTCATTAAATGTCATGTTTCTACCCCTCCCCTGCCGTTTGCCTTAGGGCAAATAGCAGGGTCTTTTTTTTTAGTCATAACCAGCCGCGCACCCTCATATACTTAATTTGTTCGTGCTTATGAATGATACAGCAATATTTTTTCAACAAATATGTGAATATTACATAAACATTTGATATGTGGAAATGTAAAGTTAATTTAAAATTACCAAAATCCACTTGAAAAATCGTGTGATTGTGGTAGAATAGATGTAAAGTGGGGAAGATATTTCCACCACGGCTGTTTACCCAAGAATCAGCCCCACCCCAACGCATGAAACGATGCGCGGCAAGTGGCATTGCGCCGTTTTACGGCGAGAACTAGTAGCCACCCAAAACGGAGGAAACGACCAATGAATCCTGCAAACAATGATACGCTCAGCCTGCCGGTGTACCTATTCCATCAGGGAACCAACCACCGCGCTTACGAGCTGCTGGGATGCCACCTGTTTGAGGACGAGGCGGTGTTTCGGCTATGGGCGCCCAATGCGGCCAAGGTCTCGGTGGTGGGTGACTTTAACAACTGGAACAGTGACATAAGCCCCATGACAAGGCTAAACCCAGAAGGGCTGTGGGAGTGCCGCATTGCGCACCTAAAAAAGTATGACAACTACAAATACCGCATAAAGACGCTCGATGGTCGGCTGCTGATCAAGGCGGATCCCTATGCGTTTCACAACGAGACCCGCCCGCAAACGGCGTCTAAGGTCTACAACCTTGGGGGGTACGTGTGGCAGGATGATGCGTGGCTGGAGCAGCGACGCTGCACCGACCCATTTTGCAGCCCGATGAACATCTACGAGGTGCATCTCGGCTCGTTTATGCGCCACCCCGACGGCAGCCTGCTTAGCTACGAGCTGCTTGCCGACCAGCTGATTCCGTATGTACAGGAGCTTGGGTATACTCACATCGAGATTCTTCCCGTTACCGAGTACCCGTTTGACGGGTCGTGGGGATATCAGGTGACGGGCTACTTTGCCCCCACCGCTCGCTACGGCACGCCGCACGATTTTATGCGGTTTGTCGACCGCTTCCATCAGGCGGGCATCGGCGTGATTATGGACTGGGTTCCCGCGCACTTCCCCAAGGACGAGCACGGTCTGTATGAGTTTGACGGCACCAAATGCTACGAATATGCAGAGCCCACCAAGATGGAGCACCAGGGCTGGGGCACAAGGGTGTTTGACTTTGGCAAAAACGAGGTGCGCTCGTTTCTCATATCCAGCGCGATGTTCTGGCTGGACAAATACCACATCGACGGGCTGCGGGTAGACGCCGTTGCGTCGATGATCTATCTCGATTACTGCCGCGAAAGGTGGCAGTGGAAGCCCAACAAGGACGGCGGACGCGAAAACCTGGAGGCGGTAGAGCTGGTGCGCCTGCTCAACCGAGCGGTGCTTGAGGCTTACCCCGACACGCTGATGATCGCCGAGGAATCCACCGCCTGGCCGATGGTTACCAAACCCGACTACGATGGGGGCTTAGGCTTTACGTTTAAGTGGAACATGGGCTGGATGAACGACATGCTGCGCTATATCTCCACCGACCCGCTGTTTCGCAGCTATAACCACGATAAGCTGACCTTTTCGTTTGTATACGCCTTTTCCGAAAACTACATCCTGCCCATCTCGCACGACGAGGTGGTGCACGGCAAGTGCTCGCTGCTTTCCAAGATGCCGGGCGAGTACGACGATAAGTTCTCGGGCGTGCGCGCCTTTCTTGCGTACATGATCGCGCACCCGGGCAAAAAACTGCTGTTTATGGGGCAGGAATTCGGGCAGTTTATAGAGTGGAACTACAAGCAACAGCTGGACTGGCAGCTGCTTGACTACGACCGCCACCGTCAGCTGCGCGAGTTTGTAAAGGCGCTAAACCATCTGTATCTCGCGTCACCCGCCCTATGGCAAAACGACTGCAGCCGCGACGGCTTTGCGTGGATAGCCGGCGACGACTTTAAGCACAGCATCATCTCGTTTCGGCGCATCGCTTCGGACGGCGAGGAGATTATTGCGGTATGTAACTTTAACCCCGTGCACCGGGAGGATTACCGCATCGGCGCGCCGTATAAGGGGCGGTACCGCGTGTTGCTCTGCTCGGACGACGCCGCGTTCGGCGGCAAGGGGGCTACTGCGCGCCCTTACTACACCGCAAAAAAGCAACAGCTGCACGGCTTGCCCTATACCCTGTCCCTTGACCTAGCACCAAACTCGGTGCTGCTGCTTTCGCCCAACAAGGCGGGTCAGGGGTAACCATACTAGACGCGTGTTATACCCAAAAAAGACAGTGAACCGCTAATTACATGAAATGTACCCCTGCCCGGTAACCCGGGCGGCATAAATACATCAGTACCATCTATGGGGGAGAGGATCAATCGTATGAATCGTAAAAAAGAATGGATCGCCATGCTGCTGGCGGGCGGACAGGGCAGCAGACTGCATGTGCTGACCAAACGCTTAGCAAAGCCCGCCGTACCGTACGGGGGAAAGTATCGTATCATCGACTTTACGCTGTCGAACTGCGTCAACTCGGGCATCGACACGGTGGGGGTGCTCACCCAGTATCAGCCGCTTGAGCTCAACGAGTACATCGGCAACGGGCAGCCGTGGGACCTTGACCGCAACCACGGCGGGGTACACGTTCTGTCGCCCTACCAAAAGGCGACCGGCTCGGACTGGTACAAGGGCACCGCAAACGCCATCTACCAGAACATCCATTTCATCGAGGGCTACGACCCCGATTATATCGTCATCCTATCGGGCGACCACATCTACAAGATGAACTACGAGAGCATGCTCGATTTTCATAAGCAAAAGTGTGCGGACTGCACCATCGCGGTAATCTCGGTGCCGTGGGAGGAGGCGTCCCGCTTCGGAATTCTTGACACCGACGAGGAGTACAAAATTCGGGAGTTCGCCGAAAAGCCCGAAAAGCCCAAGAGCAACCTCGCCTCGATGGGCGTATATATCTTTAACTGGAAGAAACTGCGCCAGTACCTTGAGAGCAACGAGCGAGACACCGCCGCCTCCAAGGACTTTGGCAAGGACATCATCCCCGCCATGCTCGCGGATGGGCAGAAGATGTACGCCTACCCGTTTACAGGGTACTGGAAGGACGTGGGCACCATCGATAGCCTGTGGGAGGCAAACATGGACCTGCTCGACCCGAAGGTGCCGCTTGAGCTACAGGACCCATCGTGGAAGATCTACGCCCGCAACCCTGTTTTACCTCCGCAGTATTTAGGCAATACCGCGAATGTGCAAAATTCAATGATCGCCGACGGCTGCAACATCTTTGGCACGGTGGATTTTTCGGTGCTATTTGCCGGCGTTACGGTGGAGGAGGGTGCCGTGGTGCGCGACAGCATCGTGATGCCCGGCTCGGTAATTAAAAAGGGTGCCTTCGTGCAGTACGCCATTGTTGCCGAAGACTGTGTGGTGGGTGAAAACAGCTTTGTTGGCATGCGCCCCGAGCAGGTGGAAAACAAGAACGACTGGGGCATCGCGGTAATCGGTCCTGGGGCTACGATTTCTGCAAACAGCATTATAAAGCCCAAAGAGATGGTTGACGCCGACCGCATGGAGTCGTATATATAATTAGATATTTCTGTAAGGTATTCGCCCTTTACACAACTTCTTTGCTGTAAAGGCTTCCCCCTGAACAGAATAGATACCCCCGCCGGGGATCGTGATATCCACTTTGAATCAAACGGTTTGTGCACAAGGCAATTGCTGCGAATATGGGGTTTACCCTAGTTGGGCACTTGACTTTGCAGGCACGAAACCAAGGAAGGCATGGTGAATGGTATGCATGATACAAAAAAGATTTTAGGCATTATCTTCTCTAATATGCACGACGAGGTATTGCGCGAGCTAACCGAGCGGCGCACGATGGCGTCGGTGCCGTTTGGCGGACGCTACCGTTTTATTGATTTTACGCTGTCGTCGTTTGTCAACTCCAACATCCAGTCAGTGGGGGTTATCACCAAAAGCAACTACCAGTCGCTGATGGACCATCTGGGCTCGGGGCGCGAGTGGGACCTTGCGAGAAAGCGCGAGGGGCTGTTTATACTGCCGCCCTTCGGCAATGCGGGCAGCGGCATATACCGCGGGCGCATCGAGGCGCTTTCGGGCATCATGGGCTTTATCAAGCACTCAAACGCCCGATATGTGGTGCTTGCCGACTGCGATATGATCTATAACATTGACATCAAGGACGTGCTGAATGCGCACATCGAGCGGCAGGCGGAGATTACCGTAGCCTACCACAAAAAGATGCTTACCGCCGAGAATTCGAGGGAATCCACCGTGGTGGTGTGTGATAATAACGCAAGGGTACAGGATGTAATGCTCTCACCCACCATAGAGGGCGAGCACTGTGTCTCGATTAACCTGATGGTTCTTGAAAAGTCGCTGCTTGAGCGGCTGGTAAGCGAAAACATGAGTCGCAACCTGTACAGCCTAGAAAAGGACGTGCTGCAGGCACGCGCATCATCACTGCGCATCTACGGCTACGAGTACACCGGCTTTTGCGCAAAGGTAGACAGCATGCGCGACTACTACGACGCCAACATGCTGATGCTGAAAAAAGAGGTGCGCGACGAGCTGTTTTTACCCATTCGCCCCGTGTACACCAAGGTGCGCGACGATATGCCTGTGAAGTATGGGCTATCCTCAAACGTAAAGAACTCGCTGATTGCCGACGGCTGCGTCATCGAGGGCGAGGTGGAAAACTCGGTGCTGTTCCGCGGTGTGACGGTGGGCAAGGGCGCAAAGGTGCAAAACTCCATCGTCATGCAGGACACCATCGTCGGCGACCAGAGCGTGCTCAACTACTGCATTACCGATAAGGACGTAACCATAAAGGATAACCGCACACTGATGGGCTACCTTTCGTACCCCGTTTTTATATCAAAGGGCAGTGTGGTGTAATTCGTATACTGTTATTAAGGCGCAGTACCGAAAATAATCGGTGCTGCGCCCTCATCCATACCGCTTCCCGCAACAGGAGGAGATTGTACATGGCACAAGCAAAAACAAAGGCCGCCGAAAAGGCAGCCCGGACAAAAAGCACAACCAAAAGAGCCGCAAAAAAGCCCGCGTCCCCTGCCAAAAAGGCGGCGGCAACCAAAGCGCCTACAAAGCCACAGTCATCGGCAAAGCCAAAAAAGAGTGTAAAAAACAATGACCTAAAGATACTATTCTGCACAAGCGAGGCGCAGCCGTATATTGCGTCCGGCGGACTTGCCGACGTTGCGGGCGCACTGCCCCCTGCACTTGTGGCAAACGGCGTGGATTGCCGTGTGGTGCTGCCGCTGTATGGCAGCATGAAGCAGGAACTACGCGACACGCTGACCTTCGTAACCAGCTTTGAGGTGAACCTTTCGTGGCGCAAGCAGTACTGCGGTATCTTTACGGCGCGGCACGGCGGCGTTACCTACTACCTAATAGACAACGAATACTACTTTAAGCGCGACGCGCTGTACGGCTATATGGACGACGGCGAGCGCTTTGCGTTTTTCTCAAAAGCGGTGGTGGACATGGTTCGCCACATCGATTTTATCCCCGACATCCTACACCTAAACGACTGGCAGACCGCCCTTTGTGCGGTGTACCTTAACCTTGAGTACCGTGGCTTAGAGCAATACCGGGATATCAAAACCCTGTTTACCATCCACAACATCCAGTATCAGGGTGTGTATAATAAAATGACGCTGGGCGATGTGTTTGGCATCGACACGAAGGATGAGCGCATTTTGGAGTTTGACGGCAACCTAAACCTGATGAAGGCAGCCATCGAGCTTTGCGACCATGTAAGCACCGTCAGCCCCACCTACGCGCAGGAGATTATGAACCCGTGGTTTGCGCACGGGTTGGACTGCTTTTTGCAGGCGCGTTCCTTCAAGCTTTCCGGCATTTTGAACGGGCTGGATACCGACCGATTTAACCCCGTGACCGACCCGATGATCTACGAAAACTTTGACGCGACCTCGCTTGAGAATAAAGAACACAACAAACAGCGACTTTTGGATGCGCTGCCCCTCCCCCATTGCGACAACACGCCGCTTATCGCCATCATCACCCGCCTTGTGGCGCACAAGGGTCTTGATTTGGTGCGTTATGTGTTTGAGGATATGGTGCATATGGGCAACCAGTTTGTAATACTGGGCACAGGCGAGCACCAGTACGAGGAGTTCTTTCACACCATGCAGGCAAAGTACCCCGATCGGGTTCGGTTTATTGCGGGCTTTCTGCCCGACCTAGCCCAAAAGATCTATGCGGGAGCGGATCTGTTCTTAATGCCGTCAAAAAGCGAGCCGTGCGGGCTGGCACAGATGATTGCCGCGCGTTACGGCACCATCCCCATCGTGCGCGAAACGGGCGGACTACGCGACACCATCCGCGATTTTGGCGAGGGCGGAAACGGCTTTACGTTTAAGACCTATAACGCGCATGATATGCTGGGCGCGGTGGTTCGCGCAAGAGACTGCTACCTAAACAAAGAGGCATGGCTCGCGGTGCAACAAAACGCGATGGCAAGCGACTTTACCTGGGGTAAGTCGGCAAAGGAGTATGAGGCGTTGTACAACGGTTTACAACGCGGGGAGCCTTCAAACCCATAAATGCACCCATGATATTTAGATGTTACAAACCAAAAGCGGACGTTTCGACTTAAGAAACGTCCGCTTCTATTTTTATGTGGACAACACTCCTTCAAAATGTTTCGGGCGCACCCTGCCGTGTGCATGAATAGTATATATTGTCTGCTGAATCAAATAAAAACGGCATAGTATTAGGCGGTGCTGTTTTTTATTCTACAGCTAATTGGCATAAAGCCGCATCAATTGTGCCGACGCAATGCTTGCGCGAGCGGCTTGGTGCAAGACCCATTTACCCGGCGTCAGGCCGAGGAGGAGTGATAACCAAAGATGTTTTGTAATAAAACACTGTTGATAACCGGGGGCACCGGTTCGTTTGGCAACGCGGTGCTCGACCGTTTTCTCCCCACCGAGATTGGGGAAATACGCATCTTTTCGCGGGACGAAAAAAAGCAAGACGATATGCGCAGGCAGTACAAGGACAAACGCCTGCGGTTTTTAATCGGCGACGTGCGCGACAAAGACAGCGTAAAGAGCGCCGTACAGGGTGTAAATTTTATCTTTCATGCCGCCGCGCTCAAGCAGGTGCCAAGCTGCGAGTTCTTTCCGCTCGAGGCGGTAAAGACCAATGTGCTGGGCACCGACAACCTGCTCTCCTGCGCAATTGAGGCGGAAGTCGAGAAGGTGGTCTGCCTTTCTACCGACAAGGCGGTGTATCCCATCAACGCAATGGGCACCTCCAAGGCGTTAATGGAAAAGATTATGCTCGCACGCGCGCGCGCCGCAGGTCACGCAAATACGCTAATCTGCGCCACCCGCTACGGCAATGTCATGGCGTCGCGCGGCTCGGTGATTCCGCTTTTTATCGACCAGATTAAGGCGGGGCTGCCGCTCACCATCACCGACGAGGGCATGACACGGTTTTTGATGGATTTAGAGGAAGCGGTGGAGCTGGTGCTGTTTGCGTTTGAAAATGCAAGCCCCGGGGACATCATTGTAAAAAAATCCCCCGCCGCAACAATACGCACCGTTGCCCAAGGGCTGTGCGAACTGTTTGGTGTGCCATGCAACATCCATCACATCGGCATTCGCCTTGGAGAAAAGCTGCACGAGACCTTGCTCACGCGCGAGGAGAGCGCACGAGCCGTGGATATGGGCAGCTTTTACCGTGTTCCCGCAGAGAATGGCGACCTAAACTACGCAAAATACTTTACCCACGGCGACGGCGGACTGGGCGTACCTGTAGAATATACCTCCGAAAACACCGAGCGGTTGGATGTAGCGGGGGTAATACAGAAGCTTTTAAACTGCAAGTACGTCACAAACGAATTGAAGGAGTGGGCGGTATGAAGGTGCTCGTAACGGGCAGCGAGGGGTTTGTAGGCAAAAACCTGTGTGCTTCGCTGCGCACGCAAAGCGATGTGACGGTGTACGGGTACGATAAGGACAGCGAGCCTGACGCCCTGCCAAAGCTTACCGCAGACTGCGATTTTGTGTTTCATCTTGCGGGGGTCAACCGCCCAGACGACACCTCGCAATTTGCGCAGAACTTCAGCATTACCTCGTATCTGACAGACTGCTTAAGGCAAAACAACAACCCCGCGCCGATTGTGTTCGCGTCCTCTGTTCAGGCGCAATGCGACAATCCGTACGGGCAGAGTAAGCGCGAGGCGGAACGTCTGCTGCTTGAATACGGGCAGCAATGCAGCACGAAGGTACTTGTGTATCGCTTAAGTAACGTGTTTGGCAAGTGGTGCCGCCCACAATACAACAGCGTGGTAGCCACATTCTGCGACGCAGCGGCATATGGGCGTGTGCTCCCCATCAACGACCCCGACGCGATGGTGCGGCTCGTGTATATCGACGACGTGGTAGATGAGTTTTTGCGCGTACTGCAGGCGCACGATGAGATGCCTTCCGACATCTATGCAGTTAAGCCCACCACGGCGGTAACGGTGGGCTGGCTTGCGTGCCGAATTGCGGGGTTTGCCGCCGAGCGCACCACCCTGTGCACGCCCGATGTGGCAGACCCGCTTATCAAAAAGCTGTACAGCACCTATCTAACCTATCTTCCTGCAGAAAAGCTTATTTACCCGCTAACGGCGCACTCAGATGACCGTGGCGCGTTTTATGAGTTTATGCGTCTAAAAAACGACGGACAGATATCGGTTAACCGCATTGCGCCACATGCCAGTAAGGGCGGGCATTACCACCACACCAAGGCGGAAAAGTTTTTAACGGTAAGCGGTGTAGGCGAGGTACGGTTAGCCCCTTTACACGGCGGCGAGCGGATTGTTCTGCCGGTAGACGGGCGACAATGCACGGTTGTGGATATCCCGCCCGGGTACGTCCACTGGATTGTTAACACGGGCGACACCGAGCTTGTGACCGTGATATGGGCAAACGAGTGGTTTTGCTCGGAGCACACCGACACCTTCCTGCCGGATTAAAGGAACGACTAAATAAAACCACAAGCAAAGGGGGGCTTGTTATGCACAGGCTAAAGGTAATGACGATAGTGGGCACACGACCCGAGATCATCCGGCTGAGCGCGTGCATCAAGGCGTGTGACCGCTCATTCGACCACCTGCTGGTGCACACCGGGCAAAACTGGGATTACACGCTAAACCGCATCTTTTTTGAGGAACTGGGTATCCGCGAACCGGATTACTGCCTTGACTGCGCGTCTGATAGCTTAGGCAGGACGATGGGCAATATCCTTGCATCCTCCTATGACGTGCTGGAAAGGGAGCGTCCCGACGCGCTGCTTGTGCTAGGAGACACCAATTCAGCACTTTCCGCCATCTCGGCAAAGCGGCTGAAGGTGCCCATCTTTCACATGGAGGCAGGCAACCGCTGTTTTGACTTTAACGTGCCGGAGGAGATTAACCGCCGCATCGTCGACCACATCGCGGACATAAATCTCCCCTACACCGAGCACTCGAGACGCTACCTGCTGCAGGAGGGGCTACCCCCCGACCGAGTTTTTGTTACCGGCTCCCCCTTGCCGGAGGTGCTAGCAGGCTGCCTTGACCGCATCCAGCAGAGCGATGTGCTTGCGCGTCTCTCTCTTACGCCGCAGGGCTACTTTTTGCTCAGCGCCCATCGGGAGGAGAACATCGACGACGAGCAGACCTTTTTGTCGCTGATGAACGCGGTAAACGCCATTGCCGATAGGTACCAGCTGCCCGTTGTTTACTCGGCGCACCCGCGCAGCGTAAAGGCGATTGAGCGGCGTGGGTTTGCGTTCCATCCGCTCGTGCGTCCGCTAACGCCCTTCGGTCTGCTTGACTACTGCCAGTTGCAGCTGCACGCGCGGTGCGTTTTGTCAGACAGCGGCACCCTTTCGGAGGAAAGCGCCATCCTTGGCTTTCCGGCGGTGCTCATCCGCACCAGCACCGAACGCCCTGAGGCTCTGGATAAGGGCACAATCATACTCGGCGGCATTGCCGAGCGGGATATCATGCAGGGCATCGAGCTAGCCACTGCGCAGTATGGCGCCGCACCGCCCATACCCGATTATCAGGACAGTAACGTATCGGGCAAGGTGGTAAGGCTGATTCAAAGCTACACCCACATCATCAACCGCAACACGTGGCACAAACGGGAGGGATGACCGATGAGCAACATTGCACACACGCTACTGCTCTTTGTAAGGGAGCAACAGCGTGCGCAGGACCTTGTGCTGATTGGCACCTGCCTGCATTCACTCGAGGCAGGCGGGTTCAGACCCGTGGTGGTGTACAACCAGGGCTGCCTAAGCAACGAGCAGGCTCTTGCGCAGCTAAGTCCCTTTAATCTCGAGTTTCACCTGATTGGCAAGGGGGAAAACACGGGTACGTCGGTGGGCAGGCAGGCGTGCTTTGAATATATCTGGCACAACCTTCCCGATGTGGCGTATATCACCGAGCTGCACCCCGACATGCTTTTTACCCCCCATTGGGCGGATGTTCTCGCCGCCTACCTCGACCAAACCGACGAGCCGATGGTAAGCAGCGGCATCGTCAACCGCAGCGGGGCCTTGCCGTTTGCCGACCGCTCTGCCGTCCTGCCCGAACAAGGCAAGCTCAGCGCAGAGTTTTTGGAGGGTCTTTGCGAAGACCGAGTTGTTCACGGCTTTAACAACCCGTGTATGCACCGCTCGCACGCGTTGCGGTCTACTGGAGGCTACAACCCGTTGTTTTTAACGGGGATGTCCTGCTTTGAGGACGACAGCATGCTGCTAGGCTACTATTACTATTGTGGGACCCGTTCGGGATGGCGACCAAAGGTGAACCTAAACGCGATGGTTTACCACGCAACCGCAAGCCAATGGGTTGGGCTGGGGTACAACCAGATGGACAACTTTAACGGTCTGGTGCGCCAGTACGGGGCAATGGGTCTAAAGCATTTAAGCGAGCTGCACCAAAGCTCGTGGCACCGAAACTTCTTTTATGGGCGGTACGAGCAGCTGGCAGCATCTGAGGGTGGTTGATGGGGTGCTCCTAGGCGTATCGCAGTTCGCTATAATACGAAAACTTTGTTAAACATAGTGCTGCGTATGACAAGCTCTTATCTACATAGCAAACACAAAAAGGGCGGGAAAAAACATCCCGCCCTCAAAAGACATTATACGGTTTTATAAAGCCGGTAGCATTAAACCTCGGCTTCGATATACTTCACGATATCCCCGACCGATTTGATGTTTTCTACCTGCTCGTCGGGAATTTCAATGTCAAATTCCTCTTCAAGGCTCATCACAAGGTCAACAACATCCAGCGAGTCGGCACCCAGATCATCAAGAATGCTTGCCTCCATGGTGACAACATCCTCTTCTAGATCCAGCTGGTCGCAGATAATCTGCCTTACCTTTTCAAATACCATATCAGTGTCCTCCTAAGTTTAATATAATTGACAAGCACATGCAAATCGGCAAGCGTCTGCCACTCGTAAAATGGTGCATTTGCTTTTATCGCCAAAACCGAGCTGTGAGTTTTATTTGCAGGTCAGTTGTTGTGGTTAAAAACTCGGCAAAAATCAATCATTCTGTGTACAGCCCGATTTTTCTATACTTATAATACCTATTTGCAAGCAAACTAT
This sequence comes from Bacillota bacterium, assembly GCA_023443315.1. Classification (GTDB taxonomy): domain Bacteria; phylum Bacillota; class Clostridia; order Oscillospirales; family Ruminococcaceae; genus Acetanaerobacterium. The sequence goes on from JAEZVA010000061.1 coordinate 13,211, forward strand.
CAAGACTTATTTCAGAAAAATTTTTAAGGGCGTTTTTAAGGTAGCGTTTAATCTCGTTTGCCGCCAAAACCGGGTCGTTGTGCGCGCCTCCCTCCGGCTCTTTTATGATATGCTCGCACACACCGAGCTTAAGCATATCTTCCGCAGTAATTTTTAGAATATTCGCCGCCTCCCGCTCGCGCGTGGGGTCCTTCCATAGTATGCTCGCAAATCCCCTTGGTGATATTACCGAGTAAACTGCGTTCTCCATTACCGCAAGCTCGTCGCACACACCAAGCGCAAGCGCCCCGCCGCTGCCGCCCTCGCCCAGCACCACCGAGATGATTGGGGTTTTTAGCTGCGAAAGCTCAAACAGGTTTCTTGCAATCGCCTCGCCCTGCCCGCGCTCCTCCGCCTCCACGCCACAGAACGCGCCGGGGGTATCGATAAAAAAGAGTACGGGTCGGTGGAATTTTTCTGCCTGACGGGCAAGCCGCAGTGCCTTGCGGTAGCCCTCGGGGTGCGCCATGGCAAAGTTCGCTTTTTTGTTTTCTTCGAGATTTCGCCCCTTCACCTGACCAATCACCGTGACGGGTACCTCGTCCAAAAACGCGATGCCGCCCAGCAGTGCGCTGTCGTCACCGTACAGGCGGTCGCCATGCAGCGGGGTAAAGCCGTCAAAGATCAGTTCAAAATATTCGGGGACTGTGGGACGACCCTGCTTGCGCACGATCTCAATCCGCTCCCATGCCGTTAAGCCTGCCATACGTTTTGCCCGCCCCCTTATCTTGCCTGACCGCGGCGATGCAGCCGCAGCAGGTGTGCCAATGTGTCGCGCATCTCGCTGCGCGGGGTAATCATATCCACAAATCCGTGCGAGAGCAAAAACTCGGCTGACTGAAACTCATCGGGCAGGTGCTGCTTGATGGTCGCCTCAATCACCCTGCGCCCCGCAAAGCCCACCAGCACCTTCGGCTCGGCGATGATGATATCCCCCAGCATCGCAAAGCTTGCCGTTACGC
>JAEZVA010000096.1 GCA_023443315.1 Bacillota bacterium
TCGCGCTTTGAGGGCTCTATCGTCATCCAGCTGCGGCTGGCATGGTACTTTGCGCTGAAAAACCCACTGCGCACACTGTATATGATGGTTCTGCTCATCGTGGTGGTGTTTGCCACATGGTTTTTTCCCGTGCTCATCCTGCTTTTGCCCGGGGTTTATATGGACCTAATCTGCGGCGGTGTGGAAAAGACCTTTACCAAATACCTGCGCGATAACGGACTGGAGCCCGAGGCGCCCGACGATGACGCGCAGGAGGATGCCCCGCCCGATGACACCGCCGAACCGGGTGCGCTTGAGCTTTCGGCAGCACTGGAACAGGAAAACCCGCCCGAGTAAAACGCGACGACACAGAAAGGGGGCAAACCAATGCCTGACATCACCTTGCGCGGTGTTACAAAGATCTACCCGTTTGTCAAACCGGGTTTATCGCTGTTTCAACGCAAGCGGCTGAAGATGGAGCGCGAAAAGCAGCTTGCCAGCCGAAACCTGACCGACGAAGGCGTGCTTGCGGTACAGGGCTTAGACTTGAAGATACCAAGCGGGGAATTCCTCGTGCTTCTGGGTCCGTCGGGATGCGGAAAAACCACGGTTTTACGCATGATTGCTGGGCTGGAGGATATTACCGCAGGCGACCTTTATTTTGGCGAGACACAGATGAACGCCGTACCGCCCCACAAGCGCGGCGTGGCGATGGTGTTTCAAAACTACTCGCTGTACCCCCACCTGACGGTGTATGAGAATATGGCGTTTGCCCTAAAAAACCAGCGCATCCCCCGCGAGGAGATCGACGAGACGGTGCGGCAGATTGCCCGTGTGCTTGACCTTAGCGGTAAGCTTGACCGCAAGCCGCGGGAGCTTTCGGGCGGCGAGCGTCAGCGCGTGGCAATCGGGCGGGCACTGGTGCGCAAGCCCGAGCTGTTTTTGATGGACGAGCCGTTCAGCAACCTGGATACAAAGCTGCGCACCGAGCTGCGCAACCAGCTGCAGCGGCTGCACGCATCGCTGCCCGACACCACCTTTGTGTACGTCACTCACGACCAGATGGAGGCGACGATGCTCGGCGACCGGGTTGTGGTCATGAACGAGGGCGCAATTCTCCAGCAGGGCACCCCGCGCTGCGTGTACCTGCACCCCGACAACCTGTTTGTGGCGCAGTTTGTCGGCTCGCCCAAGATGAACCTGATAGACGACGCGGTTTTGGTGTGCGAGGGGGAGAACTACCATGTGCAGGCACTCGGTACCCGCTTTGCCCTGCCCGCAGAAACGGCAGCGCGCCTTCTTGAGCACGGCGTAACGGGGCAGCCCGTCATTCTGGGTATACGCCCCGTGAACCTCTCGCTCAGCGCCGAGGGCATCACCGCACGGGTCGACCTCGTTGAGCCCATGGGCGCGGAAACGTATCTTTACTGCACCGTACAGGGCAAGGAGCTTGTGTGTGTCGTCTCTGCCGAGCAGCTGGGCGGTACGCCGATCTTTAAGGGGCAGACGGTTACCCTTGCGCCCGACCCCAACCGGCTGCATCTGTTTGACCCCCAAACCGAGCAAAACCTGCTGCCGCGCGTGTAACTGTAATATGTAAAACCCCGGTGCCCCGTTTGACGATTCAAACGGGGCACCGGGGTTTCTTAGTTATTTCGTTGATTAGCCTATGGCTTTTGCTGTGATTGGCGGTGCTTCGGGGCGCTTCATCGGACCAAAGCCGCCCATGGTGGGCTCGTCGGTAATTGTTACCTCATTGTCCTGGAAGGTGAAGGAGAGCGCCTTTTCAAAGCAGGTCTCAATCCAGCGGGCGACCACCGTAAAGGTGTCGGGCTTGCTCCAGTAGCCGTTGAGGCAGAGCTTGGTGGTGGGCGAGGTGCCGAGTACAAGCTCATTCAGCGCACGGGTACCGTCGGTAGCCACAGTCACGTTGTATTCGGTGTCATCCTGCATAAACTGCATGCGGCAACTGTCTGCGGCAAAATCAAAGCGGAAGCTGTTGATGCCCTGTGACACCTTACCGCCGGTCATCATTGCGATAATTGCGTTATCAAAGCCCAGTCGGCCGCCGGTCATCTCGTAGCGGGTGCCGCTTACCTGTGCAGACATCTCGCTGTACGGGGCAAACTTGGGTGCCTCGATGGCAAGGTGCTTCATGCGACGGGCAAGGTCTGCGCTTGCCGTCTCGTCCTCGGGCAGAGTGCTCTCGTCGCCAATCTCTTCTAAGAACGCCCATACGGTGTCGAGCGTGGTCTGTGCCCAGTGTGCACCGCTGGCTGTTTCGTTGATGGAGATAATCATGTCCTTCTCAGGCACGACGATAGAGAACTGACCCATGGCACCGTCGGCACGGTACACGCCGTTGGGACGGCACATCCACATCTGGAAGCCGTAGCCCACAAAGTTATCCTTCGCGTCGGGGTTGCCCTTTGCCTCGGTGGCAGATTCGTTCTGCAGGGAGGTTGCCTTTTTCACGTAGTCCTCAGCAAGGATGCGCTCGCCTTCCCACACGCCGCCGTCGGCGTACAGCTTCATCAGGCGCAGGTTGTTTTCGGTGGTAGAGTACAGACCGCCGCCGCCTACCTCCATGCCGTCGGGCATGCACATCCAGCGCAGGTTGTCGGGGTCGATGCCGAGCTTTTCAAACAGACGGGGGGTCAGGTACTCGTGCAGCCCTTCTCCAGTCAGCTTTCTTACAATCGCACCCAGCAGGGTAGAGCCGGTGCTGTTATACATATAGGTGGTGCCGGGCAGATGGTTTACCGGGGTTGCAAGGAACTCGCGAATCCAATCCATCGAGGGTCTTGGCATGGTGTCCATGCCGCAGCCCATGCACAGCACATCGCGAACCGTGAGCTTTTTCAGGTTCTCGCTGGGGTCTGCGGGTGCCTCGTCGGGGAAGATGTCGATGATGCGGTCCTCAAGCTTTAACAGGCCCTCGGTGTACGCAATGCCCACTGCCGTGGCGGCATAGGTCTTGGTAAGTGACTGCAGCCCATGGCGAAGACCGGGCGCGTAGGGGCTCCACCAGCCCTCGGCGCATATCTTGCCGTGGCGCATAATCATTAAGCCATGCATCTCGGTAAAGCCGCTCTCCAGCTTGTCTAAAAAGCGTTCAATGGCGGCGCTTTTTATGCCGACGCTTTCGGGTGTGACGCGTAGAAATTCTGTTCTTTTCATCGTTAAAATCGTTCCTTTCTGTGCTTTATTATAGACCCAGCGCCTCGTATGTCAGGTCGCGGATGGTCGGGTGAATCTTGACATATACATCAATAAACATCAGGATATGCTGGGCGTAGAAGATGCCAAGCTTGTTGTCGGGGTCAATGAGCGCATACGCACCCGCCGCGCCGTCCCAGCCAAACTCGCCGATGGGGCTTTTTGCGTTTGCGTTGTCTATCATGGTGCGAACACCCAGACCGTAGCCATAGCCCACCTTGCCGCCGCGCTTAAAGTCTTCGAGCATCTCGTCGGTCAGATGGTTTTGGCGCATTAGGTCGATGCTCTCCTTGGTCAGGATGCGGCTGCCGTTTTTACCTACGCCGTTGTTGCACATTGCGTCTACAAACGTGCCATAGGCGTCCACCGTGCATGCAATGCCCGCGCCGCCGCTCTCGTAGTTTTTGGTAAGGCGGTAGGTGTTGGTGCTCTCTGCAGGCTTAATCTCCTTAGAGGTAAAGCTGCCCGTATACTGCGCGGACAGCCGAGCCATCTGCTGCTCGGTCGGGGCAAAGTGCATATCGGTTATCTCAAGCGGTGCAAAGATGTGCTGCGCAAGATACTGCGAGAACTTCATGCCGGTAACCACCTCTACCACCGCGGCAAGCACGTCGTGAGACAGGCTGTAAACCCAATGGGTGCCCGGCTCGCACACCAGCGGCATCTTGGCGATGGCGCTTACCATCTCGCGTGTGGTTGCCTCGCCGTTAGTCTTTTCTGCAAGCTCTGTAATCTCTTTGGAACGGGTGTTGTACGAAAGCCCTGAGGACATGGTCAACAGGTTGTGAATCGTAATCTTGTTCTTAGCAGGCACCAGCCTTGCATTTTCGGGAATCTGAAACATCGGTGGCTTTGGCATCTCGGTGAGCACCTGCATCTCGGCAAACTCGGGCAGGTAGGTGTCTAGCGTGTCGGTTAGCTTAATGCGCCCCGATTCCAGCAGCTGCATCACAGCGGTGCAGGTAATGACCTTGGTAGCGGAATAGATGAAATACAGGTCGTCTGGTGAAACCGGCTTTGTGCGCGCGGTGTCCGAAAATCCGGCGCCGTGGCGGAACACGGTCTTGTGGTCGTGCACGATGATGCAGTCGCACGCGGGTACGCCAAACTCCTTTTCGAGCGAGTCTAGATAGCTTTGAAGCTTTTCAAATGACATTTTCTCACGATCCTTTCTGCGTTTAAAGTCCCCTACTCATATCATAAAGAAATGGGGGTATAAGCACTTTTAAAAATGAGCGAAGTTGTTTCGTTTTTAATCAATTCTGCCCAGCGGGGCTGTACAGGGGGTGTATGAAGGTGCTTTAATGAAGAAATGAACACCACCAAAACACAAAACAGGAGGACAAACGATGTTGCGGATTTTATACCCCGAAGGCAAAAGCAAGGCGCTTACCTTCAGCTATGACGACGGGCAGGTTCACGACCGACGGCTGGTAGAGCTGTTTAACCGTTACGGGCTAAAGGGCACGTTTCATCTAAACTCGGGACGGCTGGGGCAGAAGGACTTTTTAAATCCCGAGGATGTACAGTCGCTGTATGCGGGGCATGAGGTTTCGTGCCACGGCGTAAAGCACCTGTTTTTAAACCAGATCTCACAGCCGGAGCTGGTACATGAGCTTTTAGAGGATCGCCGCGCGCTCGAGCAGCTAAACGACGGCATTGTAACGGGTCTTTCTTACGCGTTTGGTGTGTATAACGACGAGGTGGTAAGAACGGCCGAGATGCTTGGCATCGAGTATGCCCGTACCATTGAAGACACCGGCAACTTCTTTGTGCCCAACGATTTTATGCGCTGGCACCCCACCGCACATCACCAAAAGCTGATTGAAGACGAAAAGCTGATAGAGATGTTCTTAAACCCGCCCTTCTTTATGCGCCCTGAGCTGCTATACATCTGGGGGCACAGCTACGAGTTTGAGATGCGTAACAACTGGGGCGACATGGAACGTCTGTGCGAGCGTCTTGCGGGGCACGACGACATCTGGTACACCACAAACATCGACTACTGCCGTTATCGCAAGGCGGTGCAGTCGCTGGTGTACGACACCGAGCTTAACCGTGTATATAACCCCTCCGCCGTTAAGATTTGGGCGGAAAAGGACGGCGAAACGATCATCATTTAATCGTGTAGCGTTCCAAAACAAACTACACGCTTTTAACCTGTGTACGCAAACGCGTGCGGCTTGCTGCGGCCTATTAACTTTAGCATTACCCGGCAATAAGTACATACCCTTAGAGACGAAAAGACGCTCCGCAGATCCCATAACGGGCTGCGGAGCGTCTTTATTGTTATCCCGGGTTCTACTTTAGCTAAACTTCAAACGGCACAACCTGCCCGATACGGGCTGAGTCAAACACCGCTTCCATCAGCTTCATCACGCGCATAACCTGGGGCAGCGTGACAATCAGGTTCTCTTCCCCGTCAATGGCAGCCAGCACGTTGCGGTAGTAATCGCGGATATCCGCCGATACCAGCGGCAGCGGCTCGGTGGCAATGGTGTCGTCGGTGCGGGGCGCCATGGTCTTTGTAAGCCCCGCAGCGGTGCGGATGGGCACGGCGTCGTTTTTATCCCAGTTTGTAATGCGCACCACCTTGCCCGCGTATCTCCAGTCCTCTATTACGGCGGTGCCATCGCGGCTAAGCGCATACCAACGGGGCAGCGACACAAAGTTGCTGGTTCCAACCTCGACGATAAACTTTAGCCCGCTTTCGAAGGTTAGCTCTACGGTAAAGCCGTCCTCTACCAGCTCGTTGGTGATGTTGGTAAAGGTCGCGTACACGGTGCGCACCTTTTCGGGTATCATCATCAGTGCCTGATCGAGCAGATGCACGCCCCAGTCTAGCACCATGCCGCCGCCGCGCATCGGGTCTTGCCGCCAGTCCCCCGGAATACCGCGGCAGCCCTGCACGCGGCTTTCAATGCGAAACATCTCGCCAAGGGCTTTTTCTTCATACAGCTTCTTTATGGTTAGGTAGTCCTCATCCCAGCGGCGGTTTTGGTGGACGGTAAGCAGCCTGCCACACTGCTTTGCGGTATCGACCATCTTTGCAAACTCCGCAGAGCTCAGTGCCGCTGGCTTTTCGCACACAACGTGCTTGCCCGCCTGCAGTGCGTCAATCACCACCTGTTTGTGTGCGTCGTTGGGTGTGGCGCAGATTACGAGTTCCACCTTGGGGTCTGCAAGCAGTTCGGTATAGCTGTTGTAGGCATGCACGCCGACGCTTCTTGCAAACTGTTGCCGTTCTTCGCTAATGTCAAAGCAGCCCGCTAGCTGCAGGTTCTCAATCGGTCCGCAGTCGTGGTTGTTCCAGTTGCCCTGACCGCAGATGAGCTCGCGGTGCCAGTTGCCCATGCCGCCCAGCCCCACGATGGCGCAAGAATGGTCCTTCATGTTCATTTCTCCTTTGGCTGATGATTGGGTAAATATACGTTTCAGCACTCCATTTGGGGAGCTGATTTAATCTTCTTAATCCATTTCATGCTCCGTAAGCGGAACACGCACCAGATTGCCTTAATAATGTGGTCAACGCGCAGGAACATATAGATCCAGAACGGGGGCAGATGCCAAACAAGCCCCGCCAGCGCACCCATCGGAATCGAGACGACCCATAAGAAGATGATATCCGCCACCATCAAGAAGCGGGTGTCTCCGCCGCCGCGTAGCACGCCCTTGGTCAGCATGCTATTAGACGCTTGGAATATGACGATGATGCAGATGGCGTCCATCAGCTGCTCGGTGAGCTTTGCGGTAGAGGGCGAGACGTTGTAGGCGCTGATGATGGGGGTGCGCACAAGGAAGATGATTCCGGCCGCGACACAGCCGATGACTAGGGCAAGCCAGAAGAAGGTGTAGCCCTGCCGCTGTGCATCCTCTTTGCGTCCCTCGCCAAGGGTTTGCCCGGTTACGATGCTGCCTGCAAACGCGAGTCCTTGTATGAATACCGAGCTGAGCTGCTGGGTTGCCATGGTAATCGCGTTGGCGGCGACAAACGCTGCGCCGACGTTCCCCATAATCATAGCGAGGGCGTTGGTGCCAAGTCCGAGCAGCCCGTCGCTGATGAGCACCGGTATGGCCACGCGGATGTACTCCTTAACCAGGTCGCCGCAGCGGTCAAACAGGTTTTTGATGCGAAAGCCGATCTGCTTCTCCACAAAGAAGAAGTAGCCGCACACAATGAAAAGCTCGAACACACGTGCGATAACCGTACCCAGTGCGGCGCCCGCCGTGCCCATTTTAGGTGCACCGAAATGACCAAAGATAAACGTGTAGTTGCAAAAAAGGTTAACAAATAGCGCGCAGATAGACGATAAAAGAGGGATGCGCACCTGATTAAAGCTGCGCATAATGTTGGTGGAAACGAGCGTAAGCCCCATTAACAAAAAGGTAGGGGTGCTCCAGCGCAGGTACGCTACGCCTTCCGCAATGACATTTGCCTCCTTGCTGTACATGGAGAGGATCTGTTCGGTAAAAAAGAAGTTTACCACGGTAAACAGCGAGGCAAAGATTAAGGCAAAGCGAAGGGCGATGGTGATGGTCTTTTTCAGCGACACCGTGTCCTTGCAGCCCCAATAACGGGCGGTGAGCACCGAGGCGCCCATACCAATGCCCATACAGCAGATCTGAAAAAAGGTGATAAACTGGTTGCCCAAGCTCGCCGCAGAAAGCGACGTCTCGCCCACTTTACCGAGCATGATGGTATCGAGCATATTTACGCCGATGGTAATCATGCTTTGTGCCGAGATGGGCAGTGCGATGGCAAATGCCCGCTTATAGAATTGCTTGTCCGTTACTAAATACTTCATCCGTTTTTCCTTCATATTCTTATACCACTACCCGATGAAAAATGCGTCAGATAAGACCGCCAATTTATGGGTTCCCCCCAGATGATGTCCACCCGGTTATCGGAGAGCAGTATGATATCCCATAGCGCAGGGGGAATATATGCGCACGGGGCGGCTGCCCAAATAGAGACCCCGCGCAGTGGCGTTAGCCGGCGCGGGGTGGCAGCACTCCTAGGTTAGATGACAAACTGCGTCAGGAACCGTTTAGAGAGCGCCAAAGAATCAAGCACCTTTTGCTTGTTTGCCTCAAACGCGCGGTCTTCTACCTCTATGCACGCATAGCCGTCATATCCGATGTCGGTCAGAGCAGAGACGAACCGTCCCCAGTCCACATCGCCGAGTCCCGGAAGCTTCGGGCTCATAAACTCAAGCGGGTATGCCATAATGCCTACGTCGTCGAGCTTATCGGGGTACAGCTTGATGTCCTTAAAATGTACGTGGAATATCTTGTCCTTAAACTCGTACAGCGGCTTTGTGTAGTTAATGCCCTGCCACACAAAATGGCTGGGGTCGTAGTTGATGCCGAGATGGTCGCTGTCAAGCAAAGAGAACACCTTACGCCACAAGGCGGGGGTGGTCATCAGGTTCTGCCCGCCCGGCCACTGGTCGGAGCCAAACAGCATCGGGCAGTTCTCTATCGCTATTTTTACGCCCTCCTGCTCGGCAAGCTGTAGAATCGGGGGCCAAACCTCCATAAGTAGGGTCAGGTTTTCTTCCACCGTTTTGGTCTGGTCGCGCCCGATGAACGTCGTAACCAGATTGATGCCAAGCCGTGCGGAGGCACGAATCACGTTTTTTAGGTGCGCGACGGTTGCGCTGCGCTTTTGCAGGTCGCCGTCCATGGTATTGGGGTAAAAGGCAAGGGCCGAAATCTCGATGCCCTTCTCCTTTGCATACGCGAGTATATGGCGGGCATATGCATCGTCGGACAGTACCCGATCCACGTCAATGTGGCTGACGCCTGCGTAGCGGCGTTCTGCCTTACCCGACGGCCAGCAGGCTACCTCAACACACAAGAAGCCTTGCTCGGCCGCGGCGTCTATCATCTCTTCATACGTCCACCCGTCAAGAATGGCGCTTACAAATCCTATCTTCATTGCTTTATGCCCTCCTATATCTTGTTAGTGGGGACAGATGGGTGCGATTACTCAAATACAATCTCTTTGCCCTCTTCGGCAGAGCGGTAGATCGCCTCAAGGATTTGAGTGACGACAAATGCCTGCTCGGGGCGCACAAGGGGCTGGGTATCGTTTATAATGCACTCGAGCCATTGGCGGTTTTCCAGTGAGCCGGGGTCGCCCGCGCTGCCCTCAAAGTAGGCGACGCCGCCGCCCGCCGAGATGCGCTCCTCGGTCAGCTGACCGTTGTGTCCGCGGTTGATGACAAGCTCGTCCTTGGGGTAGCTCATGCCAGAATAGATTTCGCCACCCGCCTTGGTTCCACACAGGGTGGTAGAAGCCTCGCGGCTTTCGAGCACGTTAAGCGCCCACGAAGCCTCGAGCATAATGGTAGCGCCGTTTTTCATATGAATCATGCCAAACGCCGAGTCCTCTACCTCATAGGTTTCTGGGTTCCATGGGCCAAACGCGTTGCCCTCGGTCGCCTGGGTAAGACCGCCCAGCTTGTAGTACACAGAGCCAGATACACTGGCGGGCTCGTAGTTATCCATGCACCACAGCGTCATATCCAGCGCGTGGGTGCCAATGTCGATCAGTGGACCGCCGCCCTGCAGCGACTTATCGGGGAACACGCCCCAGGTGGGTACGGCTCTGCGGCGAACCGCATGCGCCTTGGCAAGGTAAATTTCGCCCAGCTCACCCTTTTCGCACGCCGTATGCAGCATCTGCACATCGGGGCGAAGGCGGTTCTGGTAGCCAATGGTAAACTTCTTGCCGCTCTTTTTCCACGCGGCGAGCATCTTGTTTGCGTCCTCGGTGTTGTGCGCCATGGGCTTTTCGCACATGACGTGCTTGCCTGCTTCAAACGCCGCTACGGAGATAGGGCAGTGGGTGACGTTGGGGGTCAGCACATGCACCACGTCGATGGCGGGGTCTTTCAGCAGCTCGCGATAGTCGGTGTAAACCTTTGCGTCCGCTGTGCCGTACTGTTGTGCAGCCTTTTCGGCGCGCTCGGGCTTAATATCGCAAAACGCCACAAGCTCGCACAGGTCCGCGTTGTTTTTTAGCGAGGGCAGGTGCTTGCCGTTTGCAATGCCGCCGCAGCCGACGATACCGATTTTAAGTTTCATTTATAACATCTCCTTACTAATAATGAACAAAGGAAAATTGCTTCGCAGCCATACATACAAAGGATGTCTGAAAAGCGTGAGAAACGACAATAAATCTTTACAACTACCATTTTACCGCCATTACTATACAATCGCATTTAAACTAACGCAAAATTTTTTCGATAATGTATGCTATCGCGCCGCTTACGGGAGCCATCGCCTTGCTGGCGGCTGCCGTAAGCGGCGGGTGTTGAACATAATTAAAAGATTACCGTTCTTTTTTACAAGAAGCCAAACAGCTGTAATGTTATGATTATACTAAAATAGACATAAATGAACGAACAAAGGAGGACTCTTTATGCCAAAGACGCGCCCTCTGAACGAGGCTCTTAGCTCACTGGCACTGTCTCACAGTCCGCAGATGCCCGTTGACCCGCGGCTGGGTTCGCTCCTCAGCGAGGCCGATATTCACATCCCCCAAGGGGTCGAGGTGATAAGCGACACGCACTTTCGCGTCAATTTCCACGCGCCCACCGCAAACGAGGTTGCACTGCGCACCTTTACCGGTAAGCTTCCGTTAGAAAGACAGGAGAACGGTGTGTGGACGACCGAGCTTGAGATTGGGCAAGGCGGTATGCGCCCGTTGTTCTTTTTGGTGGACGGTGTTTCGGTGCTAAACCCCATGGCACCCATCGGCTTTGGCGCATCGGTTGCCACCAACATCGCCGACCTGCCACAGGCAGGGGAGGATTTTTATTATCTTAAGGATGTTCCCCACGGCGCGGTATCGCGGGAATACTATCGGTCATCGGTAACGGGGCGCTATGAGAGCTGCCTTGTGTACACGCCGCCCGGCTATATGAACGGCGGCGCCGAGCAGTACCCTGTTTTGTATCTACAGCACGGGCACGGCGAAAACGAGCAGTGCTGGGTGTATCAGGGCAAGGTCAACTTCATCATGGATAACCTGATTGCACAGCAAAAGGCGCGCCCCTGCATTATTGTTATGAATAACGGCATGGTGCAGCAGTACACCGACGAGGGCAGGCGCGTAAACGCGTTGCAGCTCGAGCACCTGCTGGTTAAGGACTGCATCCCGTTTATAGAAAAGACCTACCGCGTAAAGACCGACCGCCAAAACCGTGCGATGGCAGGGCTTAGCATGGGTTCGATGCAGACGAGCATGACGACCCTAGCAAACCCCGAGCTGTTTGCGTGGGCGGGCGTATTCAGCGGCTTTGTGCAACCGCTGCCCAGCATAGCCAAGGAACGGGAGTATCTAAGCGCACTCGACGACGCACAGAAGTTCTGCGACGACTTTCGGCTGTTCTTTCGCGCCATCGGCACTGCCGACCCGTTTCTTAACATGTTTGAGCAGGACAGCCTGCTGATGGAGCAAAAAGGGCTTTCGCCCGATCAGTGCAGCGCGCACATCATCCGCACCTATCCCGGCAGCCACGATTGGAACGTTTGGCGGCGCTGTGTCCGCGACTTCCTATCCATGCTGTTTGTGTAACGTTTTTTGCCCGCACCGCGGGCGTTTATTCTAAACGACTTTATAGAAAAAGAGAGGGTTAAACAATGGCAAAACTGAAGATAGGCTTTATCGGCTGCGGCGGAATCGCCGTGGACAAGCACCTACCGGCAATGGCAAGACAGAAAGACGTCGAGATGGCGGCGTTCTGCGACGTAATCGAAGAGCGCGCCATAGAAGCGGCGGGCAAGTTTGGCGCACCAAACGCAAAGGTCTACACCGACTACAGAAAGCTGCTCGAGGACAAATCGATCGACGCAGTTCACGTTTTAACCCCCAATGTGCTGCACTGCGAGATCTCGTGCGCAGCCATGGAGGCGGGCAAGCATGTTATGTGCGAAAAGCCTATGGCAGCCACCGCGGCGGATGCCGAAAAGATGCTCGAAGTAAGAAACAAGACAGGCAAGCTGCTGACCATCGGTTACCAGTACCGCCACTTTGACAGCAACATCGCCATGAAGGACTATGTGGATACCGGCGCACTGGGCGATATCTACTACGCCGAGACCACCGCGCTGCGTCGCCGTGGCATCCCCACCTGGGGCGTATTCACCAGCAAGAAGGATCAGGGCGGCGGACCGCTGATCGACATCGCCACCCATTCGCTGGACCTTACCCTGTGGATGATGAACAACTACGAGGTTCAGAGCGTAACCGGCGTTTCGTTTGCCAAGATAGGCAAGCACGCAACCCCCGACGAGATGGGCAACGAATTTGGCAACTGGGACCCCGCAAAGTACGAGCTGGAGGACTCCGCATTCGGCTTTGTGCGCATGAAGAATGGCGCGCTGATTAACCTGCGCTGTGCATGGGCAATTAACATGGTTACCCCCCGTTCCAGCGTACTACTGTGCGGCACCAAGGGCGGACTTGACACCGAGGACGGCGTGCGTGCCAACCACGTTATCGCCAACCGTCAGGTTGTTTCGCAGGTAAGCACCCGCAACATGTTCCGTATGGCCCCTCCTGGACTCATCGACCGTAACCCCATGGTTCTGCCCAACGATGCAGAGGCAACCATCTGGGTTAACGCGCTGCTTGGTCGTGGCGAGCTGTTTGTTAAGCCCGAGCAGGCGCTTACAGTAACCCGCATCCTAGACGCAATCTACCGTTCGTCCGAGAGCGGACAGACCATAATTTTTGAGTAATACGGGAGGAACCGATAGATGATCCTTACCGAACGTCTAATCAGCCTAAGAAAACGCGCACTGGATAACGCAAAGCTTCACATCTTTCCGTTTTGGTGCAGCGAGTACATTATGGATAAAGAGAACGGCGGCTTTTACAGCACGGTGACGCTGGATATGAAGCGTGAAAACACCGAGCCCCGCTCGCTCGTGCTTACCGGACGCATGGTATACGCGTATGCCCACGCGTTTATGCAGTTTGGAGACGAAATCTATTTAGACCGGGCAAAGTACACCTATGATTACCTGATGAAGCATTTTTACGACCGCGAGCTGGGCGGCGCGTACAGCTTTTTGGATAAGGAAGGCAAGGTGGTAAGCGACGAGAAGCCTCTTTACAGCGAGGCGTTCTTCATCATGGCATGCGCCGCATACTATCACGCCACCCGCGACCCAGAGGCGTTACGCGCGGCAATGGAGACCTTTGACATCATCGAAACCAAGGTCAAGCGCGGCGCGGCAGACTACCCGAACAACCTGGCGCGGGACTGGACACCGGTTCAGAAGCTGTCGACAGGTCGCATGTCGTTCCCGCCCGACGCCATCGTGTTCCCCCACCATCTGATGCAGGCATACGACCAGCTGTACCGCGCCACCAAAGACCCGCGGGTTAAGCCGGTGCTGCACGAGCTTGCCCAAAGCGTGACCGATCTGCTGTACGACAAAGAAAGGCACAACTTTTGCACCTTCTTTGACGCAGACCGCAAGAGACTGGGCAACCACCAGAGCTTTGGTCACGACTGCGAGCTAAGCTACCTTGCCATGGATGTGGCGCGCCTGACGGGCGACAAGGCACTGATTGAGTCGGTGGCAGTCGTGTGTGAGGACGTGCTGAGAAACGTAATGAAAAACGACTTCGACCCGTGGCATAGCCTGTACAACGGCGAAAACATTGAAACCGGAGAGCGGGATAAGAGCCACGTATGGTGGGCACAGGCAGAAGCGGTTACCGCCATGCTGTTTGGCTACCAGCTTACGGGCGACGAGGCGTTTTTGCAGGCGTGCGAAGACCAGCTGGAGTACATCGAGAAGTATTTTATTAACCATAAGGACGGCGACTGGTTTAACAACGTCGTCGTGGACGAAACCGGCTACCAAGTGGTGGACGGCATGCACGGGTTTGACAAGCTCAACGGCGGCAAGTGCCCGTTCCACAACTCGCATATGTGCTTTGAGGTCATCCGCCGCGTAGAGGAAATCTTAAAACAATAACGCATTTTTTTGGCAGGGGGCGCCGTGTCCCCTGCCCCTTTTAAAGGAGGATTACAGTATGGATAAGGTATATGTGCAGGTCGCGTCCTGCTCGCGCGAGTTTAGGGAGGACTTTGAAGGTTCTATCCAAAAGATCGCGCAGGCGGGCTACGACGGACTGGAGCTGTTTGACGGCATCTACGGCGGTTACAGCGCTAAGGATCTAAAGGCACGCCTTGCAGAGCTGAACATGAGCGTCATCGGCGCGCATATCCGCATGGATCAGTTTGACGAGCAGGTTGCCTACCTGCCTGAGTCGGGCTGCCAGTATCTTGTGTGCCCGGGCTTACACGTGGCAAGCAAGGAAGAGGCGTACGAAGCTGCCGAGAAGCTAAACGCGTGGGGCAAGCAGAGCAACGCAGCAGGTCTGCGGTTTGGCTACCACAACCACAACAGTGACTTTGATGTGTACGACAACCAAACGGTTATCGATGTTTTGATTCGCAACACCGACCCCGAGCTTGTGTTCTTTGAGCTGGATGTTGCGTGGGCGTGGCGTGCGGGTGTGAATGCGTCGGAGTTTATTAAGCAGTACAACGGGCGGTTTGAGCTGCTTCACGTTAAGGAGACCTCGCGCATCTACGGACCGGACGACCAGTTTAGCAAGGTGTTTAAGGGTGTACAGCGCGACGCAGACGGCAGACCCATCTTTACACCCGAGCAGAAGGCGCGGTTTGACGAGTTCCGCAAGATCAACTGCAAGCTGGGCGACGGCATCGTCAACATGCCCGAGATTAAAAAGACCGCGGACGCGCAGGGGACAAAGGCGTATATCGTCGAGCGCGAGTATGCCTATACTGGCGACGTGTTTACCTCACTCGCGGAGGATTGCAGCTATCTAAAGGCTTTATAAAGCAAAGAAACTAATAAGTTAGTTTGCTACTAAGGAGGATTTTTTCTATGAAGATGATTATCGGTGGAGAATGGACCGACGCGTCGGACAACGGCGTCGTTGAAGTAATAAACCCCGTAACCGGGAAGTGTGTAGACACGGTTCCCGCCGCGACCGAGCAGGACGTGGATCGCGCTATTACCCTCGCCGTAGAGGGGCAGAAGGAGTGGGCAGCGTACCCGCTTCACGAAAAGCTTGCCATTATGGAACGGTATGCCACACTTGTAATGCAAAACGAAGAGCGCATCGCTAAGGTGATGTGTGAAGAGGGCGGCAAGCCCATTGAGCAGTGCCGCGTAGAGGTTGCAGCAAACGCTGCGATCTTCCGTATCTTCAGTGCAGCTGCCAACACGTTTTACGGGCACACCCTGCCCTATAGCGCAGAGTCGCGCTCCGAGGGTGACGTGGCGTTTACCGTACACGAGCCGCTTGGCGTGTTTGCCTGCATCGTACCCTTTAACTATCCCTTTGAGCTTGCGGCGCACAAAACAGCGCCCATGCTCGTAACCGGCAACAGCGTGGTGCTAAAGCCCGCCACAAACACCCCCCGCAGCGCACTGATTCTGTGCGAGCTTCTGGTTGAGAGCGGGCTGCCCAAAAAGGCAATCTCCTGCCTGACCGGCTCGGGCAGCAAGGTCGGCGCGCAGATGACAACCGATAAGCGCATTGCCGCAGTCAGCTTTACCGGCAGCACCGAGGTGGGTGTAACCCTCGCCAAGACCTGCGCGAACGACCTCAAGCGGGTATCGCTTGAGCTTGGTGGAAACGACCCGCTTATTATCTTTGACGATTGCGACCTTGAGCTTGCCCTTACCGAGACCATTAACGGGCGCATCGGCAACGCGGGGCAGACCTGCTGCGCAAGCAAGCGCTTCATCGTACAAAACGGCATCCGCGCCGCATTTACCGAGGAACTTGTCAAGCGCCTTGGCGCGATTAAGGTAGGCGACCCGTCCGACCCCACGGTGGAGATGGGACCCATCATCAGCGAGCGCGCCGCCAAAGAGGTGGAGCAGCAGATTAAGGACACCATCGCACAGGGTGCGGTTTTACGCTTTGGCGGAAAACGAAACGGCGCATTTGTAGACCCCACGGTGCTGGAATGCACCCCCGATATGGACATTGCAAAGGATATGGAGATTTTCGGGCCGGTGTTCCCCGTCATCGGGTTTGACACGATGGAGGAGGCGATTGCGATTGCCAACTCTACCATCTACGGGCTTTCGTCCGGCGTAATCACCACCAATATGAAGACCGCCATGAAGGTAGCGACAACGGTACAGGCAGGCGCGTGCATCATCAACGGCAGCGGCAACTACCGCCTTGCTCACCAGCCCTTCGGCGGCTACAAGATGTCCGGCGTAGGCAGAGAGGGCGCCGTGTGCACCCTTGAAGAGATGACTCAGCAGAAGATGATCTCGTTTAAGGGCATCTTAGGCTAACGCCACAAAGGATAAATAGGGAAAGGCGATGCCTGCATGCTTTTGCGGGCATCGCCTTATTTCGCTTGTACAAAACAACCTGCGGTTACGAGCGGGGTGATAACCCTGCCGACTTGGGGCGTTTCGATTCTGTATAAACAGACACAAACACAACCCGTCGTTATACCCCACAAACTTCAACACGAAACCGTTTTGAACCGCACGAAAAACCGTGCGGCGCCCACAAATGTGGGCGGTTTGTGGAGTCTATAGTCAATAAATACGCCATCAGGCGTACGGCAGGTAGTACCTGCCGCTTGAAATCAGGGACTGTTTTCAAGTTTATTGACTATATGTACCGTCTGGATTTATTTCGACTATTTGTACATTAAGTCATATTTTTAGTGTAATTTTCATCATTCTACGCATTGAATAAAAATACAATATCACATATAATTACTCGGAATACTCTTTTGGAGGAGATAAACGAATGACAAAACAGCAAAATCGATGGATTCCAGTTATCGCGGGGATTGCGATACAGCTCTGCCTTGGTACCGCCTACATCTGGGGCGTGTTCCAAAAGGGCGTAGCAAGCTACCTGTTTGCGGGCAACAATGCGGACGCGGGTCTTGCCTTTTCCATCCTGCTTAGTATGCTCACACTGGGCAGCACGATAGGCGGCTACCTGCAAAACCGCTTTAGCACTCGTCCCGTTGTAATTACGGGCGGTCTTATCCTTGCGCTTGGCTTTTTTCTTGCATCGCTTACCCCACCCTCTGCGGGGTGGCTTATCTGGATTACCTACGGCGTGGTCGGTGGCTTTGGCATGGGCATGACCTACTCGACCACCATCGCCTGCTGCCAGAAGTGGTTCCCCGATAAGCGCGGGTTTATCACGGGCATTATCGTGTCTGCGCTTGGGTTTGGCGGCGTGGCGTTTACCCCCCTTGCCGAGTCACTGATTAAAACCTACGGCGGCGGCACCGCTGGTGTGGGCGAACTTGTTTCGTTTCGCTGGTTCTCGGTTATCTTTCTTATCGTCTGCACAGTGGGCGGCTTGTTTGTGAACAACCCACCCAAGGACTACATCCCCGAGGGCTGGACCCCGCCTGCACCCAAAACGGGCGTAAGCAAACGGGACTTTACCCCCAAGGAGGCACTAAAGACCCCGCAGTTTTACGCGATAACCGCAACCCTGATGCTCGCCTGCCTGGCGGGGCTGATGATGATTGCGTTTGGCAAGACGATAGCGGGCTACCAGCCCGAGCTCAAAACCATCGCGGTGGCGGGCGTGTTTGCCGTAACGCTGTTTAACTCGTTCGGTCGCCTGTTCTGGGGCTTTGTATCGGACAAGATCGGCTGCAGAAAAACCGTAATGATTTTGCTTGTTGCCACTGCGGTCTTGGTTTTACTCGTTAAGCTTGTGGTTACCAACGTATTGTTCTTTGTGCTTGTGGCTGCCATCGGCTTCTTGTACGGCGGATACCTCGGCACCTTCCCCGCGTTTACCGCCGACTACTTTGGCGCGAGACATGTGAGCATGATATACGGAATGGTTCTGCTCGGCTTTGGCATCGGCGCGGTCGCGTCCTCCTACCTTGGCGGCTACTTTGTAAACCGCGCAACCGCCGCCGACTCCGCTGTGCTTGATATCAACATCCTGTTTACCGCGTTTGTTATCGCGTCGGTCGCATCCGCCGTGGGCGCTGTTATCATGCTGATTACAAAGCCGCCGAAGGCACTCGCAGAGTAAAGGCGTACCATTCCATTTAGCTAAATCAAAACCCGCACAACGGTTCTGTTGTGCGGGTTTGTTGTTTGGCTTTAATTCGTGTAGGGCTGAAATACCAAATTAACTTATAATGTCTACGAAAAAATCTCCATAAAAGCCATAAACGCAAGCATTTATGAAGATTTTGTTCGGACATTATTTAAGTTAATTAGCTATAGTATTGGGCAGACCCCAATTCCTCGTAGTAATCCGAGATGGTTACAGTCCCTTTACCGTCTAGGGCAAGGGTGGTTCGAACGACGTGGTTGTGCTCAAACGCGGCGACAGTACAGCCGGTGTCCATGGTATTGATCAGTCGCCCGCTGCCGTCGTAAACATCCAGCATCACAGGCAGCTTTTTGTCCCAGTCGTTCTCAAACTTGGGGGAGCGGTACGCAACCAAAAACCAGTCCTTTTTGGCGTCATACGCAATACCGGTAACAAAGCAGTCCTTCGCCTCGCAGTCGATGGCAAACTGGTCGTCAAGCACCTGCGCGGACTGCACATCAATCAGCTCAAGGCGGAGCTGATGATTGAAGAGTAGCCGAGAGCCCGCACCAAACACCGCCGTCCCGCCCCCATATTCACTAAGGTAGGTGAATTGCCCGCTTTTGGTATCGTAGGCAACGATATCTGCCGAGAATGCGTCGCCCGCGCCAAAAAGCCCTGCGAGATAAACCTCCCACCTGCTGTCGGCGCTTACGGCTAACAGGTCATCCAGGTTTTCTTTGCTGTAGCTGCGATCCATCTTCCATGTTTTTGTGTTAAAATCCAGCGTATAGGTGAGTATGCCGCTACTGACAACGCCGGTTTTGCTGTCGCCGTCTAGCGTGAAGATATCGAGAACATCGTCGGGCATCTCGGGGTCATTTCTTTGAGCAAAGGCAAAATTCTCATTAAGAATATCAACAGAAGCGACTGGTGTTTCGCGGTGGTACAGACTAAAGGTATATAAACTGGTATTTCTACGGTCTTTTAACCCCTCGTCGCTGAACAGAAAATAATCGCCGTCAATGGCGCAACGCCGTGCGATCAGCGAGGTGTAGGCATTGGTGGTTGTATCAAAGAAGATGTACTCAGGAATAACCCAGCCCGTGAAAAAGGTGAGCAGACCGTTTTTATAGTAACACGGACCGCTGGACACAACCTCCGTTTCGCCGTTTGTTACCGGCACAAACTCGGTGGAGATATGCTTGATGTATTCGCCCTGCTTAGCAAACAGCTGAATCTGCAAGGTGGCGTTGTCTTCGTAGAATATCAGCCACGGCTTATCTCCTTTGTAGTCCGATACCGCGTAAACAACCGCGTAGGTTTCGCCCTCGGCGTCATACAGCATATCGGCAATTGCGTAATGCTCCGCTGCGGGCGTCCTGAACGCCAGTTCCTGCCCTGTTTTGGGGTGAGAAAGCAGCGCGACGCGGTCGGTTAGCCATGCGGAGGAGGTTTCCTCCGAGCTAATCCTATCCAGTTCGGTTGCGGGAGCGGGTGCGCTCTGTGTGCCCACAGGCTGCACAGCACAGCCAATAAGACACAAGAAGGCAAGCAGGCAGACCACTACGGCGCGTAACAGCTTCACTTGCAAATCCTCCATATATTACTTGGGAACTAATAATTACAATAAATACATAATATACCATAATTCGCGCAAGGTCAAGGGGCAGCGAAATGCCGTAGGGCAGCAGAAATGATAGCCATCCCCGCCTGCGAGGGGAACGCGTATGTACTGAACCCGAGGTTTTGTATTTGCGTTATCGAGCACATTTTTATGCACAGTACTCTAATAAATGAGTGCAATCATGTTAGGTTTGTACCGTGACAGACAAAACCCCTATGGTATATAATAAAGCTATATCTGCTCAAAAGCACGAGGGCAAACTTTGTAATGGTTCTTTTCGGGGGGTGAGTCCCTCTCAAAAGGGGGGCATCGAGCAGTCCGCAAGCAGTTGGTGCGGCAGGCGCAAGGCTCGACAAAATGCCCCAGCGCGTGTGCCTGAGCACATGGGGTGCCTCATACCGGGTTCTACAAAAAGCGACGAAATGGCAAGCGTTGCGCAGGTTACTGTGTGTGCGGGCACATTTTAAGGTAGCCGCATCGGTTTTGTGCTATTGCACCCAGATTGGGATAAAAGGATGTGACGTGTAACATGTCAGTTACAATAAAGCAAATCAGTGAGATCTGCGGGGTCTCGCGCGGTACGGTAGACCGTGTGCTGAACAACCGCGGCAGGGTGAAGCCGCAGACCGAGCAGCTGGTTCGCAACGCCGCGGCGCAGCTTGGCTATGTGCCCAACATCGCGGGGAAGGCGCTTGCCGCAAAGAAAAAGGCGTTTACCATCGGCTGCCTGATGAACTCGGAGGGCAACGTGTTCTTTGACGACGTGCTGCGCGGTATCCGCCGGGCGGAGGGGGAGCTTTCGGACTACGACACCAAGATTTTACTAAAAACCATGAAGGGCTATGACGTAGCGCGGCAGCTGGAGCTGATTGACGAGCTGGCGTCACAGGTTAACGCCCTTGTTATTACCCCAATAAGCGACCCGCAGATTGAGGCAAGGCTTAATGCCCTGTGCCAGACGGGGCTGTGCGTTGTGGCGGTGAACAACGACATCGAAAACACCGGCCGCCTAAGCTATGTGGGCAGCGATTACTATAAGGGCGGCGAAACGGCGTGCGGCATGCTGGGTATGATGACTGGCGGCAGCGCGAAGGTGGGCATTCTAACCGGCTCGGTTCGGGTGCTTGGTCATGCGCGGCGCATTGCGGGGTTTAAGAACGTGATGAACAGCAAGTTTCCCGACCTTCAGGTGGTGGACTTTGCCGAGACCAACGACGATGAGATCATCGCCTACGACGTAACCAGAACCATGCTCGAAAACCACAGCGACATCAACGCGCTGTACGTTGTGGCGGGCGGCGTGTACGGCGTATGCCGCGCGGTGCTTTCGATGCGTATGAATAAAAAGGTCAAGATCATCTGCTTTGACAAAACCCCCACCACCGTAGAGATGATGAAAAAGGGCATGATTGCCGCCACCATCTGTCAGCAGCCCTATACCCAGGGCTACCGCTCGGTGCGCATCGCGTTTGACTATCTGGTGTCGGGCATCAAGCCAAACCCTGAGTACATTATGAAGACCGAGATTAAGATTCTAGAAAACCTCTAACGTTATTTATCCAATCTAAACAGACAAGGCGCAAAGGGGCACCCCCCCCTATGCGCCTTGCCTGTTTTTTGTATTACGCATTACATAAAGATCGCGGCAATCCCCGCAAGAATCGCGCCCACGATGTTAAATAGCATATCGGTATCAGTATCCTTTAAGCCGTGCTGGGCGGGCAAACGCGGCTTGTTTTGGGTTGCCTTATCCCCAAAAAACTCAATGATTTCAAATATTGTGCCGAGCGCAATGCCCAGCGCCGTCACGAACAAGAATAGATACGCCTTGGGCAACGGTGGCGGCTTTAGGGTGTTGTCGATGATGGAGTTAACAAACAGGGCAAAGGCAAACGTCCCCACCAGATGTAGCCACCGGTCAAAGGTGGTGGATTTGTGGTAAACATCCAGAAACTCCCCCACCAGCGTGTGCAACAGCACAGATAAAAATACAAGGGCAAGCACAAAAACGGGGGTATTAAAAAAACCGATTGCCTCAAAGAATATAAAGACCAGCAGCGCAGCATACACCACAACCAACTGCGGTAGGAACTTGCGCTGTTTTTTTATGAGCATACCAATAATGCCGATGATAACAATGAGCGTAAACAGCGAAAACAGAAGCAGTACGGCGGTTAGATGTCGCATCCTCTCACCCTTCTTCCAACAAAATGTACAGGATAGTGTTGCCAAAACCCATTGCAACATACCAAATTCAAAAAACATCAATTTAAACCAAAAGGCACGAGGTTGTGCCTTGATGGAGGGTAGTAAAAAGGTCATCGGGGCAAACCCGATGACCCTGTAAAACCGAAGGACATCCGTCCTTGCGTTAGTGTGGCTGTTTTGTATATAGTTGAGTAAGGGCCTCTTTGTTTAAAACCTTGACGAGGGTGGTCGTGCTGTCTACGACGCCCAGCTCGGAGAGCTTTTTCAGCACGCGGTTTAAGCTGCGCTGCGAGGTGCCCGCACGCTCTGCGAGCGTCGCCTTGGTAAACGGCAGAACCCCTTTTTCGTTTGTGTGGGTGAGCAACAGGTAGGCTACCCGCTGGTCGAGCATGCCGGTGACCCCCACCTTGGTAAAGCTGCTGAGGCTGACAAACCGATTGCTCAGCATCGTAAGCAGGTGGATGCACAGGGCATTGTCGGTGTTAAGCCACTGCAGAAACATCTCGTTTGGTATCTGTAGCATCTCGCACGGGGTAAGTGCACGCACACTGCTTTGCACTGACACGCGCGAGAAAAACTCAAGCTCGCCAAGAAGCTCCCACGCGCCATACGAGCCGATGTTAAGCAGCTCCGAACGGCTGCCCTCCCCGATGACCTCCACCGTGCCGGAGACAATCAGGTAGACGCAGCTTAGCGCCTCACCCGCAGCCATCACGCTCTCCCCTACTGCAAAACGGCGCAGGATAAACCGTTCCTTAATCTCTGCGGGGCAATTAAGATAGAGTTTTTTGAGCACGCTGCATTCCCCCCTCATCGTTACACAAAAGCCGCATTGATAGCAGGGTAATAAACCACAAACAAGACCCTCACGGCGTTCAATAACGTTGTAAGATTATTATATCACAAAAGGTGACGTGTTTTGGGTAGGATTGCCCATCAAAAGACGGTTACCGCGAACTGACGCAGTTCTGGTAACGGGAGAACTAGTAAAACTATAGTTCCCAAGGCAAAGTGTGCCATCTCATAACAGCAGCTACAACAAAGGTATCATTACAAAGGAGTGAACATCCGATGGAACAGTTGAAAAAGAGAAAGATTATACTTGATGTAGACACCGGCACCGATGACGCGATGGCGATCATTATCGCCATGCTCGCGCAGGAGCTGGATGTCCTCGGCATTACGGTAGTACAGGGCAACCAGCCGCTGAAGTATACGCTCGAAAACACGCTGCGTGTCGTGGAATTGATGGGCGGGAACGTTCCGGTGTATGGAGGCTGCCCCGAACCGATGGTTCAAACCATGAGCGTCGGACGAATGAAGAACCAGCGTATGCAGCTGTTTGAAAAAGAGGTTGACGGAAAAAAGGTCAATATCCATGACGAGTACCTGAACCTTCCGCAGGCAGTTCTTAAGCCCGAGCCCCAGCATGCGGTAAGCTTTATTGTGGATACACTGCGCAACACAAAAGAGAAGATTACCCTGGTTGCAGTTGGTCCTGCTACAAACGTGGGCATGGCATTGCGTATGGACCCCGATATCGCGAACAACCTTGAGGAGATTGTCGTCATGGGCGGCGGTGTGACCTCGGTGAATCGCACCTCGGGCGCCGAGATGAACTTTTACATGGACCCCGAAGCGGCACAGCTGATGATAAAGGCAAAATGCAAGGTCACCATCCTGCCGCTTGATGCAACTACCTCTGCGCTGTTCTCCCGCGAGGATGCCAAGGTGATTGCCGCAGTGGGCAACCGCCCCGCACAGTTTTTTGCGGAGCTGGTAACCCATTTTTCCGAGCGACTTGAGGTGCTCGGTATCAACAACCGCACCCCCGGCTGCTACGACATCGCCATCCACGATGTGATGTGCATTCTGTACCTGCTTGACCCATCTATCATCACCGACCTGCGCCGCGAAAAGTGTGATGTAGATTTTGCGGGCGGCTATGCCGACGGTATGCTGGTGGTAGATACACGAAGCTATGTGCAAAAGGATGACGAAACCTATGTAGCGTACCGCATTGACAAGCAAAAGTCGATGGATATGATACTCAGCATCCTTTCACGCTATCAGGGCTAGCGGATAATCCCGCCTGTAGTCCATCTCACGTAACATCTCTGCGGCGCGCCGTAGGCGCCGTGAAGTAAATAGGAAGACCCTCCTCGCCGTTTCGATAGCGAGGGGGGTCTTCGCTTGACAGCGGAGGAATCGCCATAATAGAGTAGAATTATTGGGTTTTTATGTTATACTATGATTACATATATAATATGGAAGGCTTGTTATAGAATGAACGTAAGCTTCATTGATACTGGGCAGTAACCCAGTAGCCTGACAATACAATACCCTAAACGCCTTTGCTGTCGGGATAATATCCTAACGGCTGTTTGTGTTGCCCGTAATGCCCGAGCGCCTCCGTATTGGCGGCAGTGATAATAGCACCAAAA
The DNA here is from genome assembly GCA_023443315.1 of Bacillota bacterium. GTDB lineage: Bacteria > Bacillota > Clostridia > Oscillospirales > Ruminococcaceae > Acetanaerobacterium. Next base: position 24,596 of record JAEZVA010000096.1, read on the forward strand.
CACAATACAGGAGGACTGTTTTATGAAGGGATTAAGACCGTTTTTAAGGCTATTTTACACCCATAGCTTCTTTCTTGAGTTTGTACTGCTGTACCCCGTGTACATGCTGCTGTTTGAGGAAAAGGGGCTAAGCATCCCCCTCATTTCGCTGCTGATGATTATCTGGAGCGTGCCCGTGTTTGTGCTGGAGTTTCCGTCCGGCGTGCTTGCGGATAAATGGAGCCGCAAGCAGCTTATTGTAATTGGCACACTGTTTAAGCTGGCGGCATACCTTTTGTGGCTGTTTGCCGACGGATTTGCTCTGTTTGCTTTGGGCTTTGTGCTGTGGGGTGTGCAGATTGCCCTGTGCTCCGGCGCAACCGAGGCACTGCTGTACGATGTGTTAGTAAAATACGGTCAGCAGGAGCAGTACGAAAAGATCGCGGGCAGGGCGCGCTTTTACGGCGGGCTGGGGCTTGCGTTATCCATGCTGCTGGGCGGGTTTGCCGCAAGCTTTGGCTATGCGCTTGTTACGGTGCTTTCTATGGCATCGGTGGGCATTTCGTTTGCCGCCGCGCTGTGTTTTGAGCAGCCCAAAAAGGCGGAAAACCAGAGCGAGGGCGGTTTTCGGGAGTATCTTAGCGGGTTTTCGCAGGGGCTGCGGGCATGCAGGCAGAGCAAAACGGTGCTTTCGCTGTTGCTGTTCGGCACACTGGTTGCCATAGCCCCCGGCATTTTGGAGGAATACGACCAGCTGTATGCAAGGCAGGCGCTCGAGGCGCGCCACATCCTGCTGCCCTTGAGTTGGGTCGGTATATGGGGCGCGGTGCGCACAGGCATAGAGGCGCTGAGCGCGCGGTTTGCGTACCGGGTCAAACACCTGTTTGGCAGCGTGCGCCGCATTGCGATGCTGGGGCTTGCGGGGGGCTTCGCGCTCACGATGTCCGCGCTGTTTTTCTCGCTGTGGCTGCTGCCGCTGTACCTGCTATTTTATGCGCTGCTTTCGGGTGCGGCGGTGCTTGCCGAGGGTAGTCTGCAGAGAGCGGTACCCTCCGCACAGCGCGCCACCGTACTGTCGCTTGCATCGCTTGCCGCAAACCTGTACGCCATACTGCCCTACCTTGCGTTTTCGGCGGTCAGCGAGCCGCTGGGTCTCGGTGCGGGCTTTGTATTTATGGGCGGCTACACCGTTGCCACCGCGCTGATGTTCTTTGCCGTAAGGTGGTCTTAGTCGGCTGACGGTAGACGAAACCGCTTAGGGCGGTCGGTGCACGGCATTGCACTCAATGGTATGGACTGTGTGCCTAGCGGCATATAGACTTGACTTGATACGACAGAAGCACCCCCCACGATGGGGGTGCTTCTAATAAAATAAGGTATTTGGCTGCGAAATGCGGTTGCCGTTACTGTTAGCTCAATAAATAGGCTGGCTTATAATCGATGCTTCATATAGATAGTTCCCATCATCTTGACCGATTTGTGTAACGGTAAGGTCTGCAATATTCCAACCAGTTGCGCCACCTGTCAGCGAACAATATAGTGTTCCGTCTACATCCACAAACTTCGTTGATAGTATCCACGTCAAAGCATCTCCGGTAAAAAACTTTCCATAGTAATCTTTTAAAGCTTGAAATGCCGCGGTGGTTTCATAATACATCGCGCCATCTATGCTTTTTTCTTCATAAATAATTGTAACATCACTGCCTAAAAACATTTTTACAAGATCTTGTGGGGCTTCCGACGACAACAACCGTATTTCTGCGGTTGCTTTTTCAAACAGTTCTTTTGCTGCTGCATCTGTAATCCCTTCGACGCCGGAAGCCACGGGCGTTGGTGCTTCAATCGCTGCCGGGGAGCAGGCTGCAAACAACAATAATACGAGCACCGATATCAGTAACAATCTTAGTTTTTGCATGAAGAATACCTCCACTTTTTACTGCTGCACATATTTTACATTATTGTACCATAAATTCCTTTAATTATAAACATCAATCCTCCGCCTTGCAGTAGTAAAAAGAGCGGTGTTACATCTCTGCGCCGTGCTGCGCTGCCTTTGGTATACGGCAATCAGGCAGTCGCTCGGTTTTCGGCGCGGGGCTGGGTCACCTTTTGTGTGTGGCGATGATTGCGAAGAATACACGGGCATGATATAATAACCGAGTATATACAGCCAATCAAAGCCACAGCTTACAGCAGGAGGAATGGTATTTGGGCCGCGACCGTGAGCATATTCGCAACTTTTGTATCATCGCACACATCGACCACGGCAAGAGTACGCTTGCCGACCGCATACTAGAAAAAACCAGCGCCGTCGCGCAACGGGACATGAGCGAGCAGCTGCTTGACAACATGGATTTAGAGCGCGAGCGGGGCATTACGATTAAGGCGCGCGCCGTGCACCTTACTTATACCGCGCAAAACGGCGAGACCTATGAACTGAACCTAATAGACACCCCCGGACACGTGGACTTTAACTACGAGGTTTCGCGCTCCCTGGCCGCGTGCGAGGGTGCGGTGCTGGTGGTGGACGCGTCGCAGGGCATTGAGGCGCAGACGCTTGCCAACACCTACCTTGCCATCGACCACGACCTAGAGGTGGTGCCGGTCATCAACAAGATCGACCTGCCCGCCGCCGACCCCGAGCGCGTGAGCAAGGAGATCGAGGACATCATCGGTCTACCCGCCATGGACGCGCCCCGCATCTCGGCAAAGACGGGTGTTAACATCGAGGAGGTGCTCGAGCGCGTTGTTGCCCAGATCCCCCCGCCCGAGGGTGACGATACCGCGCCGCTCAAGGCGCTAATCTTCGACTCGGTGTACGACGCGTACAAGGGTGTTATCGTGTATGTGCGTATTATGCAGGGCACGGTACGTGCAGGGCAGACCATTCGCATGATGGCGACGGGTGCGGAGTTTGACGTGGTGGAGGTGGGCGCAATGGGTCCCACCAGCCTGATTCCGTGCGCCGAGTTACGCGCGGGCGACGTGGGCTACATCACCGCCAGCATCAAAAACGTAAAGGACACCCGCGTGGGCGATACCGTCACCGACGCGGAGCGCCCAGCCAAGGAGGCACTGCCCGGCTACCGCAAGGTAAACCCGATGGTGTTCTGCGGCATCTACCCCGCCGACGGCGCGCGTTACCCCGACCTGCGCGAGGCGTTGGAAAAGCTGCGTCTTAATGATGCTGCGCTTTCCTTCGAACCCGAGACCTCGGTTGCGCTGGGCTTTGGCTTTCGCTGCGGCTTTCTCGGGCTGCTGCACATGGAGATTGTGCAGGAGCGCCTAGAGCGCGAGTATAACCTCGACCTTGTCACCACCGCACCCAGCGTTATCTACCTGTTGCATATGACAAACGGCGAGGAAATCTACATCGACAACCCCACCAACTACCCCGACCCGTCGCTGATAGCGGGGGCGGAGGAGCCGGTGGTAAACGCCCACATCTATACCCCCAGCGAGTACGTGGGCAATATCATGGATCTGTGCCAGGAACGGCGCGGCACCTTTAAGGATATGAAGTATCTGGACACCGACCGTGTAGACCTGCACTACGAGCTGCCGCTTAACGAGATTGTGTACGACTTCTTTGACGCGCTAAAAAGCCGTTCGCGTGGCTACGCATCGTTTGACTACGAGCTTGCGGGCTACGCCGCGTCTAAGCTCATTAAGCTGGACATCCTGCTCAACGGCGATGTCATCGACGCGCTGTCGTTTATCGTACACGCGGACAAGGCATACGCCCGTGCCCGCCGTATGGCGGAAAAGCTAAAGGACAACATCCCCCGCCAGATGTTCGAGATCCCCATTCAGGCGGCGGTGGGTGGTAAGGTCATTGCCCGCGAGACGGTTAGGGCGATGCGCAAGGACGTGCTTGCCAAGTGCTACGGTGGCGACATCACCCGTAAAAAGAAGCTGCTCGAAAAGCAGAAGGAAGGCAAGAAGCGCATGCGCCAGTTCGGCAGCGTAGAGGTGCCGCAGGACGCGTTTATGAGCGTGCTAAAGCTCGACGAATAAAAATCAATACCTACACCGGCGTGCCGAGAAAAAGCATCGGCGCGCCGGTGTAATTACAAAATTTGATTTAATAAGAGAGGATTTTACAAATTAATTCATAAATGGTATAATGATTGTGAACATAAACTGCTCATAAAGATGTTGACAGTTTATGATACAATAATAACAGAGATGAGGTTGGATGTTTTGGGTACTCCACCTAGTAAAGGCAAATTGTTATACCATATAACTCATATTGATAATATGTATTCTATTTTACAGCATGGATTGTTATCGAGAAAAGAGTTGGAATTAAGAGGAATACAAGGATTTAAAGATATTGCTGACCCCAAGATTATGAAGAATCGTGAAGAACTATCAAGATACGTTTTGTTTCATTTCTTTGCAAGAAATCCATTTGATGGGGCTGTTTGTGGAACATACGGATCAGAAAATATGGTTATCATCACAATAACTCGAGATGGTTATCGGGAAAATGATTATTTTGTTATACCTTCTCATCCTCTTGATTCTGAGAAACCATGTATTTACCCATATGAAGAAGGTATAAAACATATTAAATGGGATATTTTAGACATGAAAGCAGGAAGGGATTATCGGATTCCAGAAATTAAGAAAGCTTGTATGGCAGAGTGTATAATGGAGTACATAATACCACCCGAATCATTTCGACTAGTTTATGTTTATAATGAAGAGGCAAAGCAAAAATTACTTACAATACCAAATAATAATGTTATTAACATTAAAGTTGCTCCATATATGTTTCGTTAACAATAAGCTAATTAGTTGATAGGAGGTGTAGTATGCTTATTTATACAACTGGCGATTTGTTAAAATCTGACGCAGAGGCATTAGTTAATACCGTTAATTGTGAAGGTTTTATGGGTAAAGGTATAGCCTATCAGTTTAAAATGCAGTTTCCAGAAAATAATGCGGACTACATTAAAGCCTGTGAAAAAGGTATGTTGAAAACAGGAAAACTGCACTACTATCAAGAAAAAGGGAAAACCATCATTAACTTTCCAACTAAAAACAAATGGCGTGAAAAGTCTAAGCCAGAGTATATAGAAACTGGATTAGAGGCACTAAATACTTTGATAACCAAGTTAAGTATTAACAGTATAGCCCTGCCTCCCCTTGGTAGTGGCAATGGAGGTCTTATTTGGTCTGATGTAAGAAATATAATAGAAGAAAAGTTAATTGATATATCAAATATAGTAGATATATTAGTTTATGAACCATCTAAAAGCTATTCATCACAACCCACTCTCGAACCAAGACTTAGCACATCAGCGTTAGTACTAATGGAAATAAAGCATCGACTAGCTAAGTTTAACAAGTTGAGGCTTCAAAAAACAGCATATTTTGTTAATGTGTTTTCAAATTCCAAATACTTTAAATTTGAAAAACATATTTATGGACCTTACGACCATTCAATAGATATTATTAGCAAAAACATCCGTGAATTTCAATTATATCACAACACAATAAACACTGAACAAGCAAAATCAATACTTTACAATAAGATAGTTAGTGAAAATGTAGACAATAAATTAGCCGAGTTAAAAATATCAATTGATAAAGCTTGTGCTTTTGTTAATCAAATTGAAAATGACCATGAGTTAGAGTGCCTATCTACTATTTGTTTTTTGATTGAAATATCTTCGACACTTTCTATGGAATCTATAATTCTTAGTTTTAAACAATGGTCAGAAGACAAAGCAACAAGATTTTCAGACAATGAAATAATTCTTGGAATAGAAAAATTATACAATATGGATATCATAGAAAAAAATATTGTTGGTTATACCCTTACACAGTAGTTCATAATTACTGTAATTATCAATGGTCTTCAACCTGGCGTGCCGAGAAAAAGCATCGGCACGTCGGTTTTTTTGTCGGATAAACGCTACTACCTATTTACAACCCCGATGGTAGATGCAATACTATACTTATTCGGAAAGAAAAGCCCGTTCGTATGACTAAAATGAGGTGGACTGTGTGAAAAAGACCCTGACCCTATTTGTGCTTGCCGCTGTTTTGCTGTGCGCCTGTACAAAACCCAACACGATGTGCCGATACGGCATTCATGAAGACTGGGAGGAGACCATTACCCCTGCATTGATTGCCCATGTGGGGCAGCAGGCGCATCAAGATTATGTGAGCAGCCGGATTGCTGTAGAGCAGTGCATGGATATCTACGGTTTCTTGCGGGAGTTTGACATCCCGTACGAAACGTTTAGCGAGCTAAGCGAAGGCCGTGCCGTGTATGACCTAAAAGAGCTGACGTCCAGTGTGTACCCATGGGTGAAGGATAATATCGATACAATAAATTTTTTTGCAACCCTTACCTCCGATCGCAAGCAGGAGCTGACCGACGCGGTCAAGCGGGTGGTGGACGCGTATAAGGCGGGTACGGTGCCCGAGGGCGGCGACTATCCCCCCTATCCCGACGGGTTTCCATCTGTCCAAAGCCTACCAGACATGACACAGTCGAAGGATTACACCCTGTATCTGGTCAAGCACGAGGGTGTGGGTGCACGGGGCTACCGCAAAGGCGGCATCTATGTTGTGGTTTGGGCGGATAAAACACACCAGTTGGTGCTGACGGTAGACAATGTGACGGGGGATGACGGCAAGCAGTCTATCGTCTTTACAAATCCCGAATTTCGGTCGGGAGAGCTAGTGATTGGTGTAGACAAAGCGGTCACGCCAAGCGGCGACGAATCCGAGGGGTAATTACCACAATATGTAAATATAAAGGAGGCAGTAAGCTGCCTCCTTTTCTATATATAGTGGGTGAATAGATGTTCGCTCCGAACGATTACCCCTCGTTATATTTTGGGTTTCGATTTACGCTTTCCACACTTTCCACATAGTTTTCAACAATTGCGGTGAAAAGGGGTTATTTTCAGGTTTTTTATGAGACGAATCCACGAATATTCTCCATTATTCGACAAAAATAGAGACGAGCGTCATATGCCCGTCTCGGTTGTACCAAAATTCACATTTCGCCGCGTAGCTCTCGCTTTTTTCGCAAATCCGCAAAAAAGTTAGATAAGATCTGCCCGCATTGCTGCTCCAAAATCCCGCAGGTGACAAGCGGGCGGTGGTTAAACGGCATCTCAAACAGGCTGGCGACACTGCGCACCGCACCCGCCTTGGGGTCGAGCGCGCCGATGTATACCCTGCGCACCCGCGCGTTGATAATTGCCCCCGCGCACATGGGGCAGGGCTCTAGCGTAACATACAGGTCGCAATCCGAAAGCCGCCAGCTACCCAGGGCGCGGCACGCGTTCTCTATGGCGGTCAGCTCTGCATGAAGGGTCGCGCATCGACCCGTTTCACGCTCGTTAAAGCCGCTGCCCATAATTTTGCCGTCCTTAACCACGACGGCGCCCACGGGCACCTCGCCGCGCTCATATGCCATCCCTGCAAGGCGCAGGGCAAGCGACATAAAGTATTCTGGTGACCCTTGCTCATACTGCATCGTTTGTTACCTCTTTAAAAACCCGGTATGCCGTTACCACGGGATGTACGTCGTTGAGATGCTGGTTGCCATAATCACCGATGCTGCGATGTACAACAAAATCATCGCACCCGAGCCCATCAGCGTCTGCAGCCGTGCCTTAAACGGCAGCACCGCATTTGCGGGCGCAAGCGTAAACAGGCCCTTGTCCCGCCGTGCGGCAACGATTAACCCGACCAACCCGCACAGGATAAACACAATGGATATCCCCTCCGAAACGATGCCGCTCCACGCGGGGGCAATCCCCTTTGCAGCGACGTCGTAAACCACCCAGAACAGGTTGTTTACAGAGTGGATTACAATGCCCGTAACAAGCGAGCCCGACCGCAGCACGAAATAGCCGAGGACAAGCCCCGACAAAAAGGCGTAGGGCAGAATGAGTAGGTCGGTGTGAATCAGCGCAAACAGCATAGACGAGCACACAAGTGCCAGCCCGTCGCCAAAACACCGCAACGATTGCAGCACCAGTCCGCGAAAAATAAACTCCTCCACAACAGAGGAAATAACGACATACAGCAGCACGTACAATACGATGCCAAAGGGGTCTGCTGGCATTGCGACGCTATTTTGCCGCGCATACAGCCCCACCGAGCCCAGCACGGTGTCCAGCACCTCGGAGGAAAAGCTTGCGACAACAGTCACTGCCAAAAATATCAGTGTGCCACACACCACAAGCCACGCGCGCGGGCGCCGAAGCGCAAACGCCGCCCTCATCGGGATGCCCACCCGTGCCTGATACACCCCAAACGGAATGAGCACGGCGGCAAGGTAGGTGATGGTGGTGGATAAAAGACCCGCCGCCGCTGTACTGACCGAACCATGAAACAACATCACAATACGCGAAGAAAGCAGCGACGCGACGGGGTAAACAAGGTACATCAGCGCAAGGCAAAACAGCATGGCGGCAGCAAGCCTTGTGCCAGCGGTACGCAGTTGCGCGCGTTCTTCGTCCTGCGGCGAGCGGCGCACAAACCCAATGCCCGGCACAAAGGTGTATTGTTGGGGCGAATAGGTAGGAAAGCCCTGCACCGGCGCGCCGCTTGGTATAAAGCGGTGGTTCGGGTAGTGCTCAGGCGCATGTGCGGGCGGTATTTGGTTGTTTTGGTCGGTCGGATACGGCTGCATGGCGCGTCGCTCCTTTATATCGCAATTTGCTGAACACAGTATATCAGGGTTCTATGCGGGAATATACCGTGTTTTTGTAAACATCCCCGAAAGGGGGGATGGTAAATTACTCCGCGGCAGCGTCTTTTGGTACGGGGCACCGCGCTTTATCGTACCGTGCAATTAGAAAATGGGTGGGTAGCCCCTGCGCAGTGAACATCCGCTCATGCTCGGTGGCAACGCTTTCGGCAAAGCCGCTGTTATGTAGATCGTCGGTCATAAAGGTGACGGTAAACCCGCCCGATTGCTCAAAATACCGCTGGGTCGCCAAAAACAGCGGGGCGTTATCGGTTTTAAACCACAGCTCGCCGCCATCTGCAAGAAAGGTCTTGTAGCTGCGCAGCTGCCGCGGGTGGGTCAGGCGTTTTTTGTGGTGCTTTATTTTAGGCCACGGGTTGCAAAAGTTGATGTAGATGCGGCTTGCAATGTCCGTTTCGTCTAGTATCAGCGGCAGGCGCTCGATGTCAAACGCGCACAGCAGCACGTTGTCGGGCACGCGGGATACCTCCGCAAACGCCTGTTCCACCTTGCGCCTTGTAAACCCGAGCATCTCGCTTTTAACATCCACAGCCAAAAAGTTTGTTTCGGGGTGCAGCACTGCCATCTGTGCAATAAAACCGCCCTTACCGCACCCAAGCTCAAGATGCAGGGGGCGGGAGGGGTCGGTAAACGCGTTGTGCCATCCGCCTTTTTTGGCGGTGGGGTCATCAATAAATAACGGGCTGGCGGCAAGCTCGGGCCGCGCCCACGGCTTGTGCCGGATGCGCATGGAGTTGTTCAGTCCCTTCGCAGGTTTTAATGGGGGTGATTTGCGTTTTTATTATAGCATCACGAAGCCGTGCGGCGCAACCGTTACAGACTTGCTATGTGTAGGGGGCGGCGTCCTCGACGTCCCGTTTCACACCATATCGGTAGGGGCGCGCATTGCGCGTCCGTGGTAAACGGGATTATAGTAGGGAGCGACGCCCTCGTCGCTCCGTTTGTCACCAAGTTAATGAATTTCTAAGTAGCGGAAAATCGAAGGTTAGTGATGCGGACGCGCAATGCGCGCCCCTACGGCGTGGGGTTAATAATGCGATGAATACCACAACGCCGTTTCGCGGATACCGTCGGCAAAATCCGTCGTGGGGTGCCAGCCAAGCTCGGTGGTAATCTTTGCGCAGTCCAGTGCGTAGCGGCGGTCGTGCCCGGGTCGGTCGGCGACATGGGTGATGCGCGGGTTTGCGATGCCGAGCGCCTCTACAAGCAGCGTAATGAGCGCAAGATTGGTGCACTCGCTGTCCTTACCGCCGCCGATGTTGTACGTTTCGCCCACGCCGCCGTGTTCGAGCACCCGCAGCAGGGCGTGGCAGTGGTCGTGAACCGAGATCCACTCGCGCACCTGCAGACCGTCGCCGTATACCGGCAGCGGATTGCCCCCAAGCGCCGCGTACACCATGCGGGGTATCAGCTTTTCGGCGTGCTGATGCGGTCCATAGTTGTTGCACGAGCGGGTGATTACAACGGGCAGCCCGTAGGTGGTAAGGCTTGCGCGCACGAGCAGCTCCGCCCCCGCCTTGGATGCGGAATAAGGATTGCGCGGTGCTAGGGGGGCGCGCTCGGTAAACCGTTCCGCTTCACCGGCCGAGCCGTACACCTCGTCGGTGGAGACGTACAAAAAGCGGCAGCCGCCTTGGTACTGCCTGCAGGCGTCGTCGGGGTCTGTGCGCCACGCGCGGCGGGCGCAGTCTAGCAGTACCTGCGTGCCGTACACGTTGGTGAGCACAAACTCATCGGGGGTGCGGATGCTGCGGTCAACGTGCGACTGTGCCGCCAGATGCATCACCGCGTCGGGGCGGTAGCGGTCAAACACCGCGCGCATCCCGTCGGGGTTGCGAATATCCGCCTGTACAAAGGTGTGGCGAGGGTTGTTGGTCACATCCGCAAGGTTTGCAAGGCTGCCCGCGTAGGTGAGCAGGTCGACGTTCACAATGTGGGTATCGGGGTAAGCGGCAAGCAGCGCGCGCACCAGATTTGAGCCGATAAACCCCGCACCGCCTGTAACCAGTATAGTTTTCAACATCAGTTCCACCTTCCGTTTAAAACAAAAGCTCCGCAATACAGTGGTTCGAGAATAAAAACCCCCGCGGCGTTAAGCGAATGCCCGTGTGGTCGGCAATGCAAAGCCCCTGCCGGATGAGCGGCTGTGCCTTTTTGGTAAGCGCCGCTTCGTCAAGCCCTGCGGGATAACGCGCGCGCGCGTCCGAGAACACAAGCCCGTCCGATAGGCGCAGGCGCAGCATCAGGTATTCTTCGAGGTCGCCGCCCTCGTCAATCTGCTCTACCTGCCCCCCCGCAAGGTAGCGGGCGAGGTCGTTTGGGTACGCAAGCCGCTTGCCGCCCAAAAACGAATGTGCCGCGGGACCTAAGCCCAGGTATTCGCGGCTGTCCCAGTACAGCAGGTTGTGCTTGCACACCATACCATCCCGCGCGAAGTTTGAGATTTCGTACTGTGTGTAGCCGTGCCCTGCAAGCGTTTGTACCGCGTGCAGGTACAGTGCGGCGGTCAAATCTTCGTCGGGCAGGGCAAGTGACTCCCGCGCGGCGTAAAAGGGCGTGCCCTCCTCCACCTTTAGTAGGTACGCCGAGATGTGGTCTACGCCAAGCCCCGCAAGAAAGTGGACGGATTCAGTCAGGCTGTCTGTTGTCTGGTGCGCGATGCCTAGCATCAGGTCGGCGCTGATATTTGTAAAACCCGCCTGCCGCGCCCAACGTATCGCATCCCCTGCCTGTGCCGCCGTATGCGAGCGGGTGAGTGCCACAAGCTCTGCATCCACGGCGCTCTGCACCCCGAACGAGACGCGGTTAAACCCCGCGTGGCGCAAGGCGCAAAGGGTTTCGTAGTCGGTGTGGTTGGGGTTTGCCTCAAGGGTAATCTCGGCATCCGTCAGCCCAAACTGGCTACAGCAACGTTCCAGTAGCCTGCTCAGCCTATCCGCCCCAAACAGGATGGGCGTGCCGCCGCCCAGATACAGCGTGTCCGCCTGTCTGCCGCCCAGCGTTTTAGACCAGTGCGCGAGATCCTTACACACCGCTGCGAGGTATGCGTCCATGCGCGCGTCATCGGCGGGCACCGAGTAAAAATCGCAGTACCCGCATTTTCTTGCGCAAAACGGGATGTGGATATACAGCCCAAACGGCGCGCGGCTCATGATGGGTCGCCCCCTGTCGTAACGGGTGTTTTTCCACGGCGGAACAAGCGGCAAAAAAACGCCTTGATGCCGTCCAGCACGCCGCCGGTGACAATGGCGCACGCAAGGTGGGCGTAGTACCAGCGCACCGAAAACTCCCCCAAGATGGTGGCGGCCGGCACAATCCTGCCCGCGTTTAACCACTCCCTCGCCCAGTCTGTACGGGATAGCGGTGAAAGCACGGGGTGAAGGCTGATGAGCACAATACTTTTGGAGTCCCCGCCGCTGTAGTGGTTGTAGATTGTGTATATACTCAGCAGCACAAGCCAGAAGGTAAATGAAAGGACAAGGGTCTTACCAATACGTTTTAACATGGCGGTCTCCTATTGTAAACTCGGCATCTTGCCGGTGCGAAACGCCTCAATCATCTCGGCGGTCAGGCTGACGGTGGAAGGCGGCGGCTCGATCTCGTCGCGGGTCTGCCACTCTGCCTCCGAAAGCTCGGTTTCGTCGAGCGTTATGGTGTCGTCGCCGTCAAGCTCGGCAAAAAAGCCGACCAGCAGCGACTGTGAGTATCCCCAAGGCTGGCTTTTGTAGTAACGCAGGTTTTTTACCCGGATGCCCGTCTCCTCCAGTACCTCGCGGCTTACCGTTTCCTCCAGCGTCTCGCCAATCTCCGCAAAGCCTGCAACCAGTGCCCAGCGGCGGTATACGCTGTGGGCATAGCGGGTAAGCAGCAGGCGGTCGCCGTTTGTTACCGCCACAATCACGGCGGGGGAAAGGGTGGGGAACTCGGTCTTTGCACAATTTGGGCAAACCAGCGCGCGCTCGTCGTCCTTGTGCACCATCGCCGTGGCGCACCGCCCGCAGTAGGCGTGGTCACAGTACCAGCGGTACAGGTGGCTGCCGGTAATGCCGCAAAACGCAAGCCACTCGGGCAAAACAGACCGAAACAGGTTGACCTCACCCCACGTAAACCGCCCCGTCTGCTCGGGTGGCGGGTCGGTAAGCAGGTAAACCCCTCTGCCGTCTAGCTCGAACAGGTAGATGAGGGAGAGGGAAGCAGTATCACAAAACAGCTCGCTCAAGGCAGGGAACATCCCCTCGCCGCCTTCGGGGTCAAACAGTGCCTTGTCTTGCTGGTAGCACAGCACAAGGTCGTCGGGTCCCGCAGGTCTTGGGCGATAGCTGTTGTCAAAGATATGTGGATGGATGTCCTGTATCATATGTTCAAAAATCCTTTCGATGCGCCGTTGTAGGGTTTGCCACCAGTATAGCACTTTTTGTGCTAGTAAACTAGAGCGTACATGCAACCGTAGGGTTTACTGGTTGAGACACGGGCGATTACTAATCGCCCCTACGATTCGCCCCACAGTTAACTAATTTGCCCGCACACAAAAAGGACAGGGGTCTTTCACAACCCCTGTCCTCAAATGTTTGGTTCAATGTGGCTAAGCCCTGCGCACAGGCAGCCGCAACACCGTCTTGCGGCGTTCGGGCACAACCTTTCGCGGGTCGCCCAGGTAGATCTCGTGGTGGCGGCGCTTGGTGCCGTCCGCAAGTGTACCGCCCACATCGCTTGCAAGCCCTCGCTCGCTTAGGTACCGCTCCATTACGGCAAGGCTTTTGGGCTCGTCTTCGTAGATGCCGATGTGCAGCATCTGCACGCACAGCCCCTCGCAAAAATCGGCAAGGCGTGCCTTTTCGCAGTCAAGGTGCGGTTTTTTTGCAGTTACCTGCGCGCACGCCGCGCGGAACACCTCGTCGGTTACAAACTCGGGCTGGCGAATCATCGACGTCCAGCAGTAGCGTTCCTTGGCTGAGAAGTCAATGTCAGTCCCGTCATTTAGCCACCACAGCCCCTCGAGTGGCGGCACGGTGTAGTCGACGTACCCCAAAGGCTTGTCCTTACCCATCTTTATGGTGTACGTCAGCGCGTACAAAATCTCCAACGCCCTTTGGTACTCACCCTCGGGGTCGTTTGGGTTACCGCACCCATCCACCATAATAAAACGCATGGATGGCACCGTAATTTCCACAGGACTTTCGGGCGGTAGGTACAGGGCGCGTTCGGTCTTTTTGTAGTCTAGCTTTTGGGTCATACGGTACGTTCCTCCGTCAGCTTATGCCTGCTTCCAGCGTTTTAGAGTGGGGAACCACGCGAGCATCTGCGCCCTTGCCGCGTCAGCGTCGGGGTAGATGCCCTCCTTCATGCCAAAATCCACGCAGAAGTCAATCATCTGCTCCATCGTCATCTCGTCCTTGAACCCGCCGTTTTCAAAGCAGTACACGCAGTACTCAGGGTTTTTGCTGCCGTCCTTGTTGGTGCCAAGCTCCTCGTCCTTTGCAAGCGGCATGCCGCAGCTTTGGCAAAATGGTCCTTGATAGTTGGTATCCATAGTACACACTCCTTTTTTGTATTAGTAGTGAACTCTAAACGGAGTATAGCAGGGTAAATATGAAAGGGCGTGTCATATTAAAAATCGCATAGAAAAAATAGCTAATAAACTTATAATGTCAACGAAAAAATCTTCGTAAAAGCCATAAACGCAAGCTTTTGCTCGATTTTATTCGGACATTATTGAAGCTAATTAGCCATATAAAAAGCGAGGGGAAGATAACTCTCCCCTCGCTTAGATAGTTTGCACGTATGTATTGTTATGCGCCCTGAGTCAGCGGGGCAAACAGCGTCAGCACCTCGTCGAGATCCTCTTTTACAGCGTAGCTGGGTAGGGCGCGGTCGTGGGGCAGCAGGTCAGGCACCACCACAACGGGGATGCCCGCCGCGTTTGCCGCGCGCACTCCGTTATACGAGTCCTCTACCACGATGGTGTTATGTACGGTGCCGCCGAGCTTGCTCATTGCGTTAAGAAATATTTCGGGGTCTGGCTTGGGGTTTTGCACCTCGTCGCCGCACACGGTGTAGTTAAAATAGTCTGCTAGCTGTGCGGTTTGCAGCATCACCTCTACCGTCGAGCGGCGGGTGGAGGTGGCAAGGGCGATGCCTACGCCCTGCCTCTTTAGGTAAGAAAGCAGGTTGTGTACGCCTTTTTTTAGCGGGATGCGACCCGCCTGCATCTGCGTGACGATGTGGGAGCGGATGTCCACCCGCAGCGCGTCGTAGTCAAACTCGCCAAACAGCTTAAGAAACGTCTCCCTCGACGCCTTTTCGGAGGTTCCCACCGTGGTGAGAAAATGCTCGTGGGTAGGGGTAAAGCCGTACTTTGGCGCGTGAAGGATAAGCCCTTCCTCATACATGCGCTCGCTGTCAAACAATACGCCGTCCATGTCAAAGATTACGTGTTTTAAGACCATTACGAGTACCATGCCTTTCAAAATGTATGTTGCGTCAGTGGGTTTACATGTCTGACATATAGTTTTTATACACTGGCCACATGCCGGTGTTGTTAGTAAGATGTGGGGGCAGCTGCTGAATCTCGTGCCCGGGATACTGGTTTGCCTCAATGAACACAGGTCCCTGCTCACACACCGCCACATCCCACGCGGTGTAGCGGATGGCGGGTACCTCGTGCGCCGCTTCCTTAACCATGGCGAGCACGCGGTCAAACATCGGCACCACAACACCCACAATAGGCGCACCCGTAATCGGGTGGTGGGTGTGGCTAACGCTGTTCTTGTCGTGTGCGGGGCGGATGATCTCGCCCGTTTCGGGGTCAAGGAGTGCTGCCATGCCGCCACTAGAGATGTTATCCACCACGCCGCCCGCGCCAATGCGGATTAAGCAGCGGGTAATGTCCACCCCGCCGTCCTTTCGCAGCACCGTGACGATGCGCAGCGTGTTTACCGACCCCGGGTAGATGCCCGACAATACGGGATGCTGCACCACGTACTCCTCGCACAGCGTCTGCGCGTTTTGCCGAAGTTTTGCGTAGAGGGTGGCGTAGTCGGTGCTTGCGTCAAGCAACACGCAGTCAACACCCGTGCCACCGTCGCCGTCTACCGGCTTTACGATGATGCGGTCTTTTCCGTTGCAAAAGTCCGCAAACTGCTGTGCGTCGGCACGGGTCAGGTCAATCCATTCCCTGCACAGATACGCGGAAAAACGGGTCAGAAAGGTGGGCTTGTCCTCTAGCCAGTGCCACTGCGCGCGGTCGTTAAGCGCACGCACCAGTCGGTTGCTGCGCCCGCGCGTTAAAAAGGTATCGCGCTGTCTGCCGTTTAGGCGGTAAAACTCAAGCACCGTGTAATCCATATACCCGGCGCCGTAGCGCGCGCCGCAGTACAGCATATCGATTAGAATAAACAGGGTGGGTGTTTTGGTTTTTGCGTGTATCACGCGTGCCTTTGCAAGCATCGCCTTATAGTTTAGTCCACGAATCAGCCGTAGCAGATAACGAAATCGGTGAAGCAAATACAGAACCTCTTTTCATAACGGAGTATGGGGGAGCGAAGGCCGTTTGTTACGACAACGCCAGAAAAAAGAGCGGTGCGTAAAACTAATCCCGCCCGTTTTGCACAAACGCCTTTAACAGGGCAATACCCGTCTTTGCGTCCTTAATCCTGCCGTCTAAAACCATATCCACCGCCTCGCTGAGCGGCATGGTGCACATGTCCAAAAACTCGTCCTCGTCAAGGTTTTGCCCCACATGGGTAAGCCCTGTTGCAAGATACAGGTAGATTACTTCATTTAAATACCCGGGTGACGGGTACATCTCGCCCAGTGAGGTGTACTGCGCAGCGGTAAGCCCCGTTTCTTCGGTCAGCTCCCGCTTGCCGCATTCCAGCGGGTCCTCGCCTGGTGAGCGTTTGCCCGCAGGCAGCTCAAGCAGCTCCTCCATATACGGGTAACGGAACTGGCGCACCAGTGTGACGTTGCCATTATCGTCCAGCGGCAGCACGCATACCCCGCCGGGATGCTCCACCACCTCGCGAGTGGCGGTCTTTTGGTTTTCAAGCTCCGCTGTATCCACCCGCAGCGAGACAATCTTGCCGCGAAATACGTAGCTTTGCGTAAGCGTCTTTTCATAATGCGCCATCGTGTTCGGTTCTCCTTCTGTGAATCCCATAGTAATCATACATCGGGGTCGACTATATTGTACACCATCCCAAACCGCGGTGTAAAGGTGTTATAAACCAAAGAAAAACCGCCGTGGGGTGGTTATACGGCAAAAACCCCGCGAATATAATAATACAATCGCATAGAATACCATTCTTCGTTAGAAATACAGACAAAAATCCTCGCAAGCTACATAAAGCAAAGCGTTTGCCCGTTTTTTTGCATATCTCCAAAACAAAGATCAGTTTAACACAACCTGTGACGATTGATACAGACAATACGATGGGGGCATACAGATGGACAGCTTTTATAAAAACACACCCGACTTTGTAGCCTTAACCCGCAGGCTTGCCGCCATCTGCACAGAGTGCATCCCCGCCGAGCTGTTTTGTGCGGGCAAAAGCGTGCTGGGGCGCGAGCTGTGGGCGGTGGGTTTTGGTCAGCGTAGGGGTTCGGTGGTGTTTGCGGGCGGCTTTCACGCCCAGGAGTGGATTACCGTGCTGCTGCTCACCCACTTTTTAGAGGAGCTTGCCGGGGCGGTTACAAGGCGCGAGAACCTGTGCGGCATTCATCCGCATCAGGCACTTTGTGGCGGCGGGGTGATTATTCTACCCTGCGCAAACCCCGATGGGCTAGAGCTTGTGGCAAACGGCATCAAAAGCGCGGGGATGTATAAAGCCACGGTACAGGACATCTCAGGCGGCGACCTGACGGGCTGGAATGCAAACGTGCGCGGGGTAGACATTAACCACAACTTTGACGCAGGCTTTGCCACCTGCAAGCGCATGGAGCGCGATAACGGCATCACCGCGCCCGCAAAGCGGCAGTATGGCGGCACCCATCCCGAAAGCGAGCCGGAGACGAGGGCGTTGTGCAACCTGTGCCGGATGTACCGCCCCGCACGGCTGGTGGCGTTCCACAGCCAAGGGGAAGAGATCTACTACGACTATGGCAAAAACACCCCGCCCGAGTCGCGTGCTGTTGCGGATTATTGGTCTAGTCTGAGCGGATATACGGTGTGCTCGCCCACCGGCATGGCGTCTCACGGTGGGTTTAAGGATTGGTTTATTCAGGAGTTCTACGCGCAGGGCTTTACCGTAGAGGTGGGTATGGGCGTTAACCCCCTGCCCGCAAGCGACCTGCCCGATATCTACGCAAAGCTTAAGGCGATGCTCGTCTACGGATTGTTTGGTTGCGAAAACCCCGCCGATATTGGCGTATTCGGTTGACGGCGTATAAAAAAGGGCTATAATTGTAAAAGACAGGGATGTAAAAAGTAACAGGGGAGGCAAAACGACACGATGTTTGATGTGACGGCTTTGGGCGAGCTGATAATGGACTTTACGCCCGCGGGTATTTCGGAGTTCGGCAGCCCCTTATTTGAGCAAAACCCCGGCGGAGCACCCGCGAACGTAGCGGCATGCGTCACAAGGCTGGGCGGCAGCGCCGCGTATATTGGTAAGGTGGGGCAGGACGCGTTTGGCAGAGGGCTTAAGGGACACCTTGCGTCCAGAGGGGTGGATGTAAGCGGGGTAAAGGACACCCTGTTTTATCCCACCGCACTTGCGTTTGTGCTGCCCGACAAAAACGGCGGCACGGTACAGACCTTTTACCACAGCAGCACCGCCGACGTTCGCCTGACGGCGGGCGAGGTGGACTATTCGCTGATTGAAAACGCCCGTGCGTTTTGTTTTGGTTCGGTTTCTATGACCGACGAGCCCGCCTGCACCGCCACGATGACGGCAGCCGGGCACGCAAAGCAATTGGGTAAGCTGGTATGCTACGACCCAAACCTGCGGCTTTCGTTGTGGGAAAGCGAGCGGGTCGCCCGCGACTGCATCCTGCGCGGGATGCAGTTTGCACAGCTATTAAAGCTTTCAAAATCCGAGTTTGAGTTTGTGACGGGCGGGCTGACACTCGAGCAGGGCTGCCGCAGCCTGTTACGAGAGTATAACCTTACCGCCGTGGTTGTGACGCTGGGGCAAAAGGGCGCGTACTGCGCTACCCTGTCCCACGAGGTGCATGTGCCAGCATACGACATTGCGGTGCTCGACACCACGGGTGCGGGCGACGCGTTTGTGGGCGGCTTGTTGTACCGCATCTTACGGTTTGAGAAGCCCCTAGACCGCCTGACGCTTGCCGAGATGATGGTGTGCCTTGATTTTGCCACCGCCGTCGGCTCAATGACCACCACGATGCGCGGCGCGATGAACGCCCTGCCCACCATCGAGCAGGTGTACGAGTGTATGCGTAACACACCGAAGGTGGTTTAACAAAAGTTTATAGTCGATTATGCCCGCCGAACCGTTCGGCGGGCTTTTTTATATGCAAAAACGGGAATATTTTATGCACGGTGCGTCAAAACTACCCAGTAAGAATGGCACGGCTTTTTACCCGTGCGCATTGCCACAGCGTCTGAACTTATTTTTTAGTGGAGCAACCCGCCTGTAGAGAACCAAACGCTGGGCGCGGTGCCCCGAGAAAGGATATGGTTACCCATGTTTCATTTGACCCCGAACGAATACTCCCAGCTTGTTAAGCGCGCGGAGCACCCGTCCGCTACTGTACGCGACTGCGCGGTGGCGTTTCTGTGCGGCGGCGCGGTGTGCGTCATCGGTGAGGCGCTGAGCACGCTGTACCACCAAAACCCCAACGTCACGCAGGAGATGGCAGGCACGCTTACCTCGATTACCCTGATCTTTGTCGCTGCGCTGCTCACGGGGCTGCATGTGTTTGACGACATTGCCAAGTTTGCGGGCGCGGGCGTGTTGGTGCCGATTACGGGGTTTTCCAACTCCGTTGCCGCCCCTGCCATTGATTTTAAGAGCGAGGGGTTTGTGCTGGGACTGGGCGCAAAGATGTTTACAATTGCGGGACCCGTTATTGTGTATGGTCTAACCGCGGGTGTGGTATACGGGCTGATCTTGTTTTTGTTTGGTCTGTATTAACGCAGTAGAAAACAGCGCACGGTCTGCAAAAGTCAAACCGCGAAAGGGTTGGTGAATCATTATGCCTACACGTCAGGGAAGATACACACTGCGTCTTGACACCTGTCCCAGCATTGCCGCGCATGCGTCGGTGGTGGGAAAAAAGGAGAGCGAAGGGCCGCTTGCGCGCTACTTTGACATGATCTGTACCGACACCACCATGGGGGAAGAGACGTGGGAAAAGGCGGAAAGCCGTCTGCAAAAGGATGCCGTGAACAAGGCGCTATCCAAGGCGCAGCTTTCGCCTGCCGACATTGATTATGTGTTTGCGGGCGACCTGCTCAACCAGTCCATCAGCTCCACCTACGGGCTGCGCGACCTTGGTGTGCCGTTTTTGGGGCTGTTTGGGGCGTGCTCTACTATGGCGGAATCGCTGTGCATCGGCTCGGTGTTTGTGGATACGGGTGCGGCGGGCAGCTGCATCTGCGTCACCTCCTCGCATTTCTGTTCGGCAGAGCGTCAATTTCGCTACCCGCTGGAGTACGGCGGTCTGCGCGCACCCAGCTCGCAGTGGACGGTGACGGGCTCGGGCTGCGCGATTGTAAAACAGTCGGCGCTCGCACCCTATATACGCGCGGTGACGGTGGGTAAGGTGCAGGATATGGGCATTACCGACGTCAACAACATGGGTGCCGCAATGGCACCCGCGGCGGCAGACACCCTGCTGACCTATTTTACAGACACCGCAACCTCTCCCGACCAGTACGACCTGATTTTAACCGGCGACCTCGGGCAGGTGGGCTCGGAGCTGGTTGTGGAGCTGCTCAAACGGGAAGGGTACGACATCTCGGGTCGCCACAGCGACTGCGGGTTGCTAATCTTTGACTTAGAGGAGCAGGGGGTGAACGCGGGTGGCTCGGGCTGCGGATGCAGCGCATCGGTGCTGTGCTCGTACATCCTGTCGCGCATCAAGGAAGGCGCATTAAACAATGTGCTGTTTGTCGCAACAGGCGCGCTGATGAGCACCACCAGCCTACAACAGGGCGAAAGCATCCCCGGAATAGCGCATCTGGTGTACCTATCTAACACCAAATGGAGCTCATAGCCAAGCTAAAGCTTGGCATTACAAAAACCTACGGTTTTTCGCTCTATTTTAGCTTACCATTAACGCATTATGAGAATCTCCTGTTCTCCGGTTTTCTGGTTTTCTGCGTAATATGAAACCCACGCCGTAGGGAGCGACGCCCTCGTCGCATAGCCAAGCTAAAGCTTGGCATTGGGAAAACCTGCGGGTTTTCCACGACTTACTAGTAGGGAGCGACGCCCTCGTCGCTCCGTCCCCAACCAGTTACAAAAAGGCGTTTGGGTAAATACCACGGTGATAATCGGAACGGTCAAGACCGTTCCCTACAGCATACGATTTTCAGCACGCATCATCATTGCCACCCGTAGGGGCGCGCATTGCGCGTCCGCATCGCAAACCTTCGCATCGCGAATCAAAGCTACGCATAGCCAATCTTTGATTGGCATTTGGAGAACCATCGGTTCTCTGGTTTTCGCCTTATTTTAAGTCTTCGTATGAGGCTGCCCGTAGGCGAAACCTTGTTAATAACGCGGAGCGACGAGGGCGTCGCTCCCTACGACATAAACCGTGCTGCGCGTACCTTCACCTTAAGGGAGTGTGCTGTATTCTACCCACCAAGCCAAAAGGGATGTATACCTAATTTGTTATAAATAAGAAAGGACAAACCCCATGAACTATGTAAACGCCTTCTGGGTCGGCGGACTGCTGTGCGCCATTGCCCAGGTTTTAATCAATAAAACCAAGCTGACCCCCGCGCGTATTCTTGTTACCTATGTGGTTGCTGGCGTGGTGCTCGGTGCACTGGGGGTATACCAGCCGCTGGTGGAGTTTGCGGGCGCGGGCGCTACTGTGCCGCTCACCGGCTTTGGTTACCTCATTGCAAAGGGCACCAAGGAGGCCATCCGCCAGGAGGGGCTGATTGGTGCGTTAACGGGCGGCATTACCGCCGCCGCCGCGGGTATCACTGCCGCCGTGTTCTTCGGCTTTTTGGTGGCGCTTATCTTCAAGCCAAAGGATAAGGCATAATGCCCACACAACAGACAGAGGGAACGGATTTATCCGTTCCCTCTTTGCCTCTGTTGGGGTTGCCATATGGTATTGTTTACCGAA
Organism: Bacillota bacterium; assembly: GCA_023443315.1. Taxonomy (GTDB): domain Bacteria; phylum Bacillota; class Clostridia; order Oscillospirales; family Ruminococcaceae; genus Acetanaerobacterium. The sequence continues at coordinate 46,593 of JAEZVA010000096.1, forward strand.
CAAGCGATGTAAGAGTTGTGCCCCCTTAGCGGCGCTTCTTGCCCAAAAACGCCACGCCCACCACCTCAGGACCACTGTTGATGGCGATGCACGCACCGATGTAGTAGATGCCCACTGGCGGGTAGCCCAGTGCCTTAGTTAGCGCCTTTGCGCAATCCTCGCCCACGCCGTCGCGGCTGCCGTGCACAACAAGGTAGGGCGATTTCGGCTCTGGCTTACGCTCCTTTACAAGCTCGACAGTACGGGTAATGACCGCCTTGTCTCCACGCACCTTGTCCTCGATGTTCATCTTGCCGTCTACAATCGAGATAACAGGGCGCAGCCCCAGCATCTCGCCCACAAACGCCGCCACAACGCCGATGCGCCCCGACTTCTTGGCGTATTCCAGCGTATAGGGGGTAAACAGGATCTCAACACGGGTAAAATAGTCCTCTAGGTATGCGGCCACCTCCTTTGCGGTGGCGCCCGCACGCACCATCTTTACCCCCTCAATCTGGGGGTAGCCGTAGCTCATGGTGTAGTTTAGGCTGTCTACCACGTAGATCTCAAGCTCTGCGTTGGGGTGGTCGTCGTAGTACATCGTGCGTGCCATGACTGCGGCGTCCTTGGTGGCGGAGCCGGTGGAGGAGATCGCCGTGACGATGACCGCCTCGTAGCCCTGTGCCGCTGCCTTTTCGTACTCCTCTAAGTAGGTTGCGTAGGTAATCTGCGCCGTGGTTGGGATGCCGATGCTGTTTTTCAGGATCTCGTAGAACTCGGTGTTTGTAAAGTCCACCCGCTCGAGATACCCTCTGCCATCCACCGTGATGGGGATGGGCAGCACCTTGATGCCGTACTCCTGTGCGTCCCGCTCGGGTAGGTCACACGCGGAGTCGGTAAGAAACCGAACCTTCATACTGCTCATTGCCAGCCTACTCCTTTTCCGGCAGACAATATTCTGCCGTTTCATCTTTACTCTAGTTTATTCGAAATGCGGAACTCAGTCCCGCACAGGGGTGTCGTCCCAGTTGTACTGCGTCAGCCTGCCTTCGTTTTGCAGGGCGTGGTAGCCCCACTGGCGCAGGGTCTCGTAAGCCGCAATAGCGGCGGCGTTAGACAGGTTTAAGCTACGTGCCTGCCCGACCATGGGAATGCGCACACATTCATCGGGGTGCGCAAACAAAAGCGATTCAGGCAGCCCCGCGTCCTCTCGCCCGAACACCAGATAGCAGTCGTCGGGGTACGATGCGTCGGAGTGCACGGTCTTTGCCTTGGTGGTAAAAAAACGGTACACCCCGCCTTTGGTCTTATCTAAAAAATCGGCGAGGCTGTCGTAATAGGTGATGTCAAGCAGGTGCCAGTAGTCTAGCCCCGCGCGTTTTAGCTCCCGGTCGGTCGGCTCAAACGCCATGGGGCGTACCAGATGCAGTCTTGCGCCGGTTACGGCGCAGGTGCGCGCAATGTTGCCGGTGTTTTGGGGGATGCGTGGTTCTACCAGTACAATATTTAAACGGGACATAGCATAGCCCCTCCCTTTACTGCCGTGCTTTGCTCTGTGCAAAGAAACTGTAATTAATAAACAAAATAAGGTACGCTTCTTATTAAACTATAAAACGCACAGATAATCAAGCTGTTTTCACCAATCACGCACTGTCAATCCGTACCGCGGCAGTCTGAGTGTAATGGTGCGATTCACCCCAAAAAGTGCCATGGCAATGGGGAATATCCATCCAAAAGACTTGTACTGTCTATGGGCGATATGCTACAATCAGATAAAATCTTACACAAAGTACAACAGGAGGTTGTTATAATATGTATTGTGTTCAGGAGATTTCGCCCAAGGTGTTTTGGGTGGGGGCAAACGATCGGCGCATCGAGCGGTTTGAGAATATGTTCCCCCTTACAAACGGGGTTGCGTACAACTCGTACCTGATTGCCGACGAAAAAACCGCGCTGCTAGACACGGTGGATTCCGCGGTAGGCACCCAGTACCTTGAAAACGTCGAGCATGTTCTAAACGGCAGGGCGCTTGATTATCTTATAATAAACCACATGGAGCCCGACCACTGCGCGAGCATTGAGGAGATTGTGCGCCGCTACCCCGACGTGACGGTTATTGGCAACAAAAAGACGTTTGAGCTGTTTTCTCAGTTTTACAATATGGACATCACCGCCCGTCAGATGGAGGTGAAGGAGGGGCAGGAGCTGTGCCTTGGCGCACACACCCTGCGCTTTTACATGGCGCCCATGGTGCACTGGCCCGAGGTGATGGTCACCTACGAGGTAAGCCACGGCATCCTGTTTTCCGCCGACGCGTTTGGCTCGTTTGGTGCGCTTTCGGGCAACCTGTTTGCGGATGAAACGGAGTTTGAGAACGCATTCTTGGATGAATCGCGTCGGTATTACGCCAACATCGTGGGCAAGTACGGCCCGCAGGTGCAGGCGCTATTAAAAAAGCTCAGCGGGGTTTCTGTCAACATGATCTGTGCGCTGCACGGACCCATCTGGCGCAAGAACCTTGGCTATATCTTAGACAAGTACGATAAATGGAGCCGCTACGAGCCAGAGAAGCAGGGCGTTGTGCTGTTTTACGCCTCGATGTACGGCAACACCGAAAACGCCGTGTACGCGCTCGCAAACAAGCTTGCCCAGCGCGGCGTGACCGATATGCGGATGTATGATGTATCCAAGACCCATGCGTCCTACATCATCTCGGACGCGTGGAAGTACAGCCATATGGTTATTGCATCGCCCACCTACAACCTAAACCTGTACTTTGTAATGGACGCAGCCCTTCGCGAGATGGCGGCGCTGAACCTGCGCGGACGCAAGGTTGCGATTATGGGCAACCACTCGTGGGCAAGTGCCGCCGTCAAGGAGATGGTGGGGATGATAAGCGCGATGAAGGACACCGAGATTATCGGCGAGCCGATGGATATCCGCTCGAGCCTCAAAGAAGCGCGCGAGGCAGAGCTTGACGCGTTAGCGGACGCAATTGCCGCCTCGGTGCTGCAAAAATAAACAAGCCATTCGCAAAACCCGACTCTTAACTGCGCAGACCGATGCGATTGACAGTTTTAGAATAAAGGTTGTGACCGACTTGAGACAAACAATAACACCCACAAAGGCGATAAAGGCGGCAGCGGTGGTTCTTACGCTGTTTGTGTTCCAACAGCTAGCTTCTGGCTCGGGAATTCTCGTCGCCAATCTGTTCTCGTATACACGCATTGACCCCGACGGGCAGTTTATGTGGATATCGGTGCACCATATCGTGCAGATGGCGGTCGCCCTTGCCGCAATATGGCTACTCACCGCCGTTTGGGGCATCGACTTCGGGCTGCGGGTGGGGAATCTGCGCGCCGGTCTACGGGCGATGGGATGGTTTTTTTCAGTGTTTATCCCCTATACCGTGGGGGCGTATGCGGTTATGATGCTGTTGGGCGGCGAACCGACCTATGCATTCCCCTTAACCACCCGCAACGTACTGGGTACGCTAGGTTTTCAGCTTTTGCTCTCGGGTACGGCGGAGGAGCTGCTGTTTCGCGCGCTACCAATCAGCGTGATGTGGCATCTGCTGGGTAAGGGAAGGCTCATCGGCTTTGGCTCCTCCCCAAAAAGGCGCCCCTACCGCAGACCGGGGCTAGAGGTATACGGGGCGGGCATCGTCGCCGCGGTATTGTTTGCGGTGGCGCACATAAACTGGAGCCTTACGCCGTTTACCCTTTCGTACGACTCGTTTCAGCTTGTATATGCGTTTGTATTAGGCATCGTGTACGCGCAAACCTACGAGCGCACAGGCAGCGTGGTGTACCCGATGATTATGCACTCGATGGCAAACGTGCTAATGGTAGGCGGAGGGTATTTGTGCTCGGTGGTGTTCTAAATATATAAGAAAAAACCCGCCTATGAGCGGGTTTTTTTGTTTGTGTTGATTTTTAGTGGTCTAAATAGAGCACGCAGCAGTCAAACTCTCGTAGACCGTCGTAGCTTTGGTAGGTGCCGTTGTGGTGGGGCACAAAGCCAAGGCGGCGCAATATCCTGCCCGACACGGGGTTATCCAGCGCATGAACACCGACAAAGTGGGTGAGCCCCGCCTCGCTTACGGCGTACTCCATCACACGCCTTGCCGCCTCGGTGGTGTAGCCCTGCCCCCAGTGCGCAGCACCGATGCAGTAGCCAATCTCGTGTCGGTCGGGGTACTCCTCGTTTTGCACAAGCCCGATGGAACCGATTAACGTGCCGCTTTGCTTTACCGCAATCCCCCAGTTGTAAAACCCCGGGGTAGTCAGCCCGTTCTCGCATTCCTTCAGCCACTGCAGGGTAACGTCCGCCGAGGAGTGTACGTTCCACCGCATAAAGTACGCCACCCGTTTATCGCTTGCCCAGTTGTGGTAAACCGCCTGTACGTCGGCGGTGGTCAGCGGGCGAAGAAGCAAGCGGTCGGTTTCTATGGGTGTGATTATTCTTTGCTCCGGCATAACAGGCTCCTTTCTGCTTGATAAGAGGGGGGATTTTTTTACAACGCGCGCTGCGCCGCGGCCATAGCGTGAAGAACCACCGAGTCAAACAGCGGTACCGCGGTATCCGTCTGCGTTATGAGCATGCCAAGCTCGGTGCAGCCAAGGATGATGCCGCCTGCGCCCTCGGCATAAAGCTGCTCGCACAGCGTCTTCATGCGCCGCTTTGCGTCGTGGGTCGCTACCCCAAGGCACAGCTCGTCAAAGATGGTGGCGTTAAGCCACATGCGCTGGGCTTCAATCGGTACCGTTACCGCAATGCCGCGCTCTGATAGGCGCGCGGTGTAAAAGTCCTGCTCCATCGTGTAGCGGGTGCCCAGCAGCGCCGCCGACCGAATGCCGTTTGCAAGCAGTGCGTCCGCCACGGCATCCGCGATGTGCAACAGCTCGATGCCTACCGCCTGCCGCACCTGCGGTGCAACCTTGTGCAGGGTGTTGGTGCCAATGAGTAAAAAATCCGCCCCGCCGCGCTCCAGCCGCTTTGCCGCGTCTATGAGTATGCCCGCCGCGCCGTCCCAGTCGCCGGCGGACATGCAGCGTTCCACCTCGTAAAAATCCACGCTGTACAGCAGCACCTTTGCGCTGTGTAAGCCCCCCAGTTGTTGCTTTGCGGCTGTGTTAAGCTGTTCGTAGTAGGTTACGGTGCTCTCCCAGCTCATGCCGCCGATTAGTCCGATTGTCTTCATGGTATCGCCGCTCAGCGTAAGGAATGTCCGAATAATATCGAGTAAGGCTTGCGTTTATGACCTGCACGATGATTGATTCGCACACAGCGCAGCCAAGTGGCATTATTCCCCCTGTCATAGTGGTTGTGTGGACATAGTATAGCACCGAAATACAGATTTTTCAAGGCATAGTCAAACAGCGCCCGCCCGTTATGGGCAGACGCTGCGGCAATACTTCAATTCGAGTCAGCAGGCTTTGTTTTGCCCGTTATTTTGCAGCCGTTCGCTCAGCGGTAGGATTACCCCGCCCGCAAGGTTGCCCGCTGCAACGAGCAGGATATAAAGCAGGGCTTTACCGCTCCACATACCCGCCAGCGAGAAGTAGAACAGGTTTGCGATACTGTGCTCAAATCCGGACAGAATAAACACCATGATGGGAAGCACAAGCACAAGGTACCGCCCAACCCCGTCGTTTAACTTTGTGTAGCCAAGCACCGCAATGCTCATCAAAAACCCGCACAGCACCGCCATCACTACGGTGCTTAGCACCGTGTCTGAAAGCTTTGCGGTAACCAGCTCTTGCGTATGCGGCACCAGCTTTTGCAGCTTGGTTACCCTTAAAAGAAGCCCCATGCCTACGGTGCCCACGGCGTTGCCCGCAAGTGCGACCAGAACCTCCGGCACAAAACGCCGTCCCTTTGCGGGTATGTAACACACCTTGCCGGTGTACAGGTTCAGCCCGAAGGTGTAGATGGTCAAAAGCCCCAGAGAGAACAAAAAAGCGCCTGCAAGGTGGTTCTCGGTAGAAAGGTACACCGTACCGCCGATACCGACGCACACACCGCCCAGTATTGCCTTGATAAAGCACACGAGCATAACAGTTTTCATCCTTTGCTGCTGCCATAATGTTATAAATAAAGAGGAGAACTTGACAGCGCCAAAGGGTAGTATAGCATACGGGTATTGTTTGCGCAATTGAAAAATACGGCAGAACACACCCGCAACCGCATGCCCGCACCGCGCCTTCGGGCGGGGTTTTGCTTTACAGTCAGTCAATAAATGTGATAGGATAAACAGTGAAAAAAACAGACTTTCAGCGCAAGATAATGGGGGGATACCGATGCACAACGCAGAGACTCTATCGCACATCGACCACACGCTGTTAAAGCCCGGCTGCACCTGGCAGCAGATTGCTACGCTGTGCGACGAGCATATCACGTATAAAACCGCCACGGTGTGCGTGCCAACGTGCTTTATCGAGCGCATCCGCGCCGCGTATGGGCAGGCGGTACGCATCTGCACAGTCGTTGGCTTTCCGCTTGGGTATATGACTTCGTCTGCCAAGGTATTTGAGGCGGCAGACGCCCTGCGAAACGGCGCGGACGAGGTGGACATGGTCGTGAATCTGTGCGACGTGAAGGACGGCGCGTTTGACAGAGTGACCGCCGAGATTGCGCAGATAAAGCAGGCGGTGGGCGACCGGGTGCTAAAGGTGATTATCGAGACCTGTTACCTGACCGAGGACGAGAAGATAGCCCTGTGCCGGTGTGTCACCGACGCGGGCGCGGATTATATTAAAACCTCCACCGGCTTTGGCACGGCGGGCGCGACCCTTGCGGACGTGGAGCTGTTTCAACGGCATATCGGCGAGAACGTAAAGATCAAGGCGGCGGGCGGCGTAAGGACCCGACAAGACCTCGAGGCGTTTCTTGCGGCGGGCTGTTCCCGCATCGGCACCAGCTCCGCCGTCGCGTTGCTAACAGGTGGCGAGGCGGGCGGATATTAACGGGTTCTCGTGTGTATTATCGAACAAATCGTAGGGAGCGAATAGCAAAGCAAGTTTGTATTTCCAATCGTTCGTTGTAAACTGACATCAACAAGGCAGCGGGACGTCGAGGACGCCGTGCCTACAACTGCCGACAGTTGGTTGGCTGATAAACATAACGGTCACCGTTCCCTGCAACAATCGAAACGATGTGGTTTGCCACAAAACAAAGGAGCGTGAAACATCATGTCAAGCAACACACCCACCCCGCACATCGGCGCAAAGCCGGGCGAGATTGCGAAAACCGTGCTGATGCCGGGCGACCCGCTGCGCGCGCAGGTGGTGGCCCAAACCTTTTTAACAAACCCCGTGCGCTACAACAGCGTACGCGGGATGTACGGCTTTACGGGGGAGTACGAGGGCACGCTCGTCTCGGTTCAGGGCAGCGGCATGGGTATGCCGTCCATGGGCATCTATTCGTATGAGCTGTATCACTTCTACGGGGTGGAAAACATCATCCGCATCGGCTCGGCGGGCGCGTTTGACCCCTCCCTTGCACTGGGCGACCTTGTGGTTGCCATGGGTGCATGCACCAACTCAAACTTTGCGCACCAGTACGGTCTGCCCGGTTCGTTTGCCCCTTTGGCAAGCTTCGGGCTGCTGACCAAGGCGGTTGAGTCGGCTCAGGCACTGGGCGTGCCCTATCGGGTGGGCAACATCCTTTCAAGCGACACCTTTTACAGCGACGACACCACCGCGGTGGATCAGTGGGGCAAGATGGGCGTGCTCGCCGTGGAGATGGAGGCGGCGGCACTGTATATGAACGCGGCGCGGGCAGGCAAGAACGCCCTGTGCCTCGCAACGATATCCGACCACGTGCGCACGGGCGAGACGATGACCGCCGAGCAGCGCCAGAACTCGTTTACCGATATGATGAAGGTCGCCCTTTCGCTTGCGAAATAGGAGAATACAAAGGAGCGGTTACTGCCATGAACAACAAAGCAAACCGCGTGTTTATAATCGTGCTCGACAGTGTGGGCATCGGCGAAGCACCCGACGCGGCGCAGTACGGCGACGCGGGCAGCCATACCTTGCGCGCCTGCTGGCAGACAGGCAAACTGCACCTGCCAAACCTTGCCGCTATGGGGCTGTACAACATCGACGGCATCGGCTGCGGCGTGCCGGTATCCTCCCCAAGCGGTGCGTTTGCGCGTATGCGCGAGGCATCGGCGGGCAAGGACACCACCATCGGTCACTGGGAGATTGCGGGGATTGTATCCCCTACGCCCATGCCGGTGTACCCAAACGGCTTTCCACCCGAGATTATCACCCAGTTTGAACAACAGACGGGCAGAGGGACGCTGTGCAACAAGCCCTACTCCGGCACCAAGGTGATTCTGGATTACGGCAGGGAGCACCTGCAGACGGGTGCGCTGATTGTATACACCTCGGCGGACAGCGTGTTTCAGATTGCGGCGCACGAGCGTATTGTACCGCCCGACGAGCTATACCGCTACTGCGAAGCGGCGCGGGGCATCTTAACCGGAGCGCACGGGGTGGGTAGGGTAATTGCCCGCCCGTTTGAGGGGGATTACCCCGACTTCCGTCGTACGGCAAACCGCCACGACTTTTCACTTGCCCCGCCGCGAGACACGGTGCTTGATGCCATTGCGCAGGCGGGGCTCGACAGCATTGCGGTGGGCAAGATTACCGACATCTACGCGGGAAGCGGCATTACCGAAACGGTGCGCACCGTATCCAACGACGACGGCATGCAAAAAACCCTGGCGCTTGCCGAGCGGGATTTTCACGGGCTGTGCTTTGTAAACCTCGTGGAGTTTGACATGACCTACGGGCACCGCAACGATGTAGCGGGCTACACCGAGGCACTCAACCGCGCCGACATGCAGATAGGGCGGCTTGCGCGCCTGCTGGGCGACGGCGACGTAATGATGATTACCGCCGACCACGGCTGCGACCCCTCCACCCAAAGCACCGACCATTCGCGCGAGTACACCCCGTGGCTGGTGTACGGCAAGCCGATTCGGGCGGGGGTAAACCTCGGCACGCTGCCCACCTTTGCGGACATTGGCGCCACAGCGGCGGGGCTGTTGGGCGTACCGGCGCAAACCGACGGCTCTAGCCGCGCCGACGCGCTGACACAAATATAAAAAAGGGGAGAAACGCGCATGGACGATAAAGAGCTGGTACGACAAGCGTTTTTGGCGCGAACCTACGCATACGCGCCCTATTCGGGGTATTTGGTGGGTGCCGCCCTGCTTGCGGCAGACGGGCGCGTGTATCTCGGCTGCAACATCGAAAACGCGGCGTACTCGCCCACCAACTGTGCCGAGCGCACCGCGTTCTTTAAGGCGGTGTCCGAGGGTGTCACCGAGTTTGCCGCCATTGCGGTGGTGGGCGCGCACAGGGACGCGCGTACCGCGGACTACACCTACTTTTACCCCTGCGGCGTGTGCCGTCAGGTGATGACGGAGTTCTGCGACCCCGAGACGTTTCGCATTATAACTGCCCGCACCGAGGGGGAGTATACGGTGCGCACCCTTGCACAGCTGCTGCCGGACGGCTTTTCCAAGGGACGCTTTACAACACATACGTAAATCACATATGATATAAAAAGACGGAATAGGGCGGGTTATTGTTCATGATTATTTCTGTTCTAGGCAAGCTGTTTGTTATATTCGCGCTGATTGCGGTGGGCTACATCGCGCGCAAAAAAGGCGTGCTGGACGCAGGGCTTCAGATGGGGCTTTCGCGCGTTGTACTGTTGATTGCGATGCCTGCGCTGGTGCTGTCATCCGGCAGTGTGTCTTACACCGCCGACCGCATGAACAACATCCTGCTGGTGTTCGGCTGCGCCATTGCGTACTATCTGTTAACCATTCCGCTCTCGCACCTAGTCGCGCGCGTGCTCCGGCTTTCGGACGAGCGCATCCGCGTGTTTGTCACCCTGACGGTGTTTGCAAACGTCGGTTTTTTGGGTTACCCCATCATCAGCATCTTTTTACCCGAAACGGGCGTGTTTTACGCGGTGTTTTTTAACATCGTGTTTCAGCTGTTCCTGTTTACCTACGGTACCAGCCTGATGGCGCGCACCAAGATGCAAAACCCCCTAAAGCTTTTACGGGATGCAAACGTCCTTTCCGCCGTTGTGATGGTCGTTTTGTTTGTGCTTCAAATTAAGCTGCCCGCACCCGTGCAGGAGACGCTGTCGATACTGGGCGGGCTGTGCACCCCGCTTAGCATGCTGGTAATTGGCTCGATGCTTGCGCAGATCAATCTCAAAGAGATGTTCACTGACCTCTCCTTATACATAATGACGGCGCTCAGGCTGCTACTCATCCCTGCCGTGGGGCTTGTGGCACTGCGCTTGTTTGGCGCAAGTGCCGAGATGGCGACGGTCGTCACCATCATGCTCGCCATGCCCGCCGCCACCACCGTTGCCATATTCGGCGAGCGGTACAACTGCGACCCGCTGATGTGCTCGAAGGGCATTGTGCTTTCCACCCTGTTTTCGCTTGTGTCTATCCCGATTATCGGCTTTGCGATTGAGTGGCTGTTTGGGTGATGGGAAATCAATCGCGCCCCCAAACGACAACAAGTCGTTTGGGGGCGTTTTGCTAGCGCTGAGTAATTAGCCTACCCTTGTCCATTTCATACACATGGTCACATAAAATTTCAATATCCTCCCTGCTGTGGCTTGCAATCAGCAGGGTTTTGCCTTGCTCCTTGAGTGACAAAAACAGTTTACGCATATCCTGTACACCGTCGTTGTCCAGTCCGTTCATGGGCTCGTCCAAAATCAGCAGGTCGGGGTCTTCCATGATGGCTTGCGCGATGCCAAGCCGCTGGCGCATGCCCAGAGAGTATTGCCCGACACGTTTTTTGCTGTCGGGATCAAGACCAACCGTTTTGATGGCATCGCGGATGGTTTGATTGCTAATTTTGTTATTCAGCGAAGCGAGCAGCTTAAGGTTATTAAGCCCGCTGTACTGCGGCAGAAAACCCGGAGCCTCGATAATAATGCCCACGCTTTTGGGCACGTCGATATCCTTGCCGATTATTCTGCCGTTTACTGAAATACAACCGGAGGAAGGGTTCATAAGCCCGCAGATGCATTTGAACAAAACGGTTTTCACCGACCCGTTGCGCCCGATGATGCCGTGAACTAACCCTTCTTCAAACTCTACACTCACATCATCTAGCGCGTGCTGCTCCTTGAATGCCTTACTCACATGGTCGACTGTCACCAAATACGCCATATAAAATACCCTGCCTTTCTTGTCACTATTCGTTTGACTGTTTACCCGCTACCCCTGTCTACAGCGGGGGCAAAACCTTAATATCCCGCTTTTTTGACCATCTAAGCGCAATTGCCGATAGAGTGAAAATTATCAGCAGGGTACAGATAAGGGTATAGGACAGCGTCGGATATTTGGAGAAGCCCTCCGTATCCAGTATGGAAAGCGACATCCATGAGACGGGCGAAACATAGGTAAAGCGAAACGCATTATTAAGCGCAAAAATTTCAAGCAGCACCATTCCCGATGTAACCATAACACCGACGGCTCTGGAAAAGAACGCGTTTAAAATAAACAACATAACGCCAAGCAATACCCCAATCAGCCACGCCATCAGCAAGCTAAGCCCCATGGCAGCCGCAGGGCTGTATAAACGGATGATCTTATAGGATATATCCAGGCTGACGTTGAATTGCATACTCAAGTCGGTCTGCGAAAGCGTACGCACCAGCTTGCCCCAATCGGGGGCAAAGGTGATGTTAGGCAGCAGCAAAAGGATACTCATCAAAAACACAGACAAAAAATACACTGCCGACGCAAGGCAGATATACAACAACTGCCCTTTCAGCCAGGTCTTTTTACCGCAGCGGATAATCAGGTATGCTTGTTCAGAATCGACAAACGGCGCGTCGCATAGAAACAGAACAAAACCAAACATAATAAGCATTAAGGAATAATAATTCGACGTGAGAAACGGAAAGACCCATGCGGATACGGGTAGCTGTACGTAAGCCGCCGCTTGCCGTACGGGGGCAAGAAAGATGTTTAAAAACATCAGTAGCAGCAGTGCTAGAATATAATACCGCGGATTGCCCTGCCATTTTCTAAAATTATTGGCGGCAATCCGGAAGCAGTTGCCTATTTTACCCACGTTCAAACCTCCTTTTGGTGCCAAAAACAAAGACAATACCTAAGACGATAGATAAAAACAAGGAAAAGAGCACCATATATAGAAAGGATGCGAGCGGCGAACCGATATTGCATTGTGACTCATAAACCTTGTGAATCAGCAGCCAGCTTGGCAAGCCTAGACGAAAGGTGAGATTGACAATGGCATAGTAGCAAAGCATCGGTGTTGCGACAACGACGAACAGGTTGGGAATAACCGTAGATACACACAGAGCAAGCAGGGAGAAGACGCCGCCGCACAGGGCACGGGTAAGAACCAAAGCGGCAAAATAGAGGGCAACATGCCCCTGCTCCAGCAGTGTACGATATAGCGGGCTTGCGGCGGTGTTCTCTAGCCCTCCAGCTGGTATGAGCGGGAAATATAACAGAAGGCTACCGATAAAAATTATCTGTCCCAACGCGACGGCACATGCCCCGCTAAGGGCGCAGGTGAAGACCTTTGCTACCTGATAGCGGCGAAGGGACGTTCGGATGACATAGGGCTTAATAAACTGGCTGTTCCAATCTGCACAGAAGGAGGTTGAATGCGGTAGGGTGCACAACAAAATAAACAGGATGAAAAAATTCTCGGACAGTGCCACAGAGTAATAGTAAACGACACTGCCCTCGCCAAAAGCAATATCCTGCCATGCTCCCAAAAACAAGACGACGCATACGGCGGCTGATGCAAGAAAAAAACCGGGAGAGGTAAAGGCGCGTCGGCACTCGGAGCGCAGGGCATGCAAATACACGGTCTTAGCGTCCCCTCCTAAACGATTTCTTCGCCCGTCTCGGCGCTTAAATGAATCCAGTTTCTTAGCGTCACGGTGACGCCCGTGTCCATCTTTATCGTGTTCGCCACCTGAAAGCTCCATGCGGGAACCAGCGTATACAGCAAATCGGCTTTATCTGCCTTCATCGGGATATACTGTAGTCGAATGTGTTCAATACACAGTGTGCCAGAGATGATTACCGAATCAACCAACGTCTGTGCGCGTGCAAGCGCGTCATCAAAGGGGATAATGCTGACGTTTTCCTGTACGACGCCAGTCGGCTGATATACATTGCTGATGTAAAGCTGTTCTATTCCGTTCGGGGAATAGATTGCATCGATGGTACTGCCCAAAACCAGCGTTCCGTCATCCAAAAGACCATGATCCTCTCGCATGACGGGCAGCGGTTCCACGTACGCGCTGAGCCTGAATAAATAACAGTCCTCGTCCTGCGTCCACTCGGTTTTAAAGTCGCCGGCTGCAAAAGGGAATGCTTGAATCCGTTTTTTTGACTCCTCCCGCATTACTTCATGCGGCATGGCGTATCCTTGGTATTGATCGCAGACTGTGACGCCCAGATTGGACGCGTCCTCTTTAATGACGGCAAGCGCGCCGTCCTCGGTTTCAAAACGGAGTTCCGGCTGTGCGGCATAAAGCGGCACATTGTAGTTAGGGTCAACCCCGTCGTCGATAAACACATTCTTTACGTATTGAGATAGAGGTGTTTGAAAAGAACAGTCATTGGCTCCCGCAAGCAGGGTGCTACCGTTTTCGAGGATATAAACAGTGCTGCTAAGACCGTTTTTCTTCACGGAATGCTCCTTCCGAGACGCAAACGGCTCATCGCCAAAAAATACACGGTATGCATTCTTTTCACCGAAGACCATTTTTTGAGCGGAATAAATATGGATTGGTTTGGTCGCAAGACCTGCCGGTACGACAACGTCGGCGTCTATCGAGACACTTTCGCTGACGGCAACAACCACCTGAGAAGGGATGTCCGTCAATAGGGCAGTGCCATTCTGTTGCGGGGTTTCTTTAACCTGTGCACAGGAAGAAAACAGCAATATGATAAACACAGCTGCCGGATAAATGATTTTTGATTGATACATGTTAGCGCCTCGTTTCATTCAATAAATGCCGCTAGCGAGTATTGCGGCATTTGCTGACTAACTATTGAAGATGAGGAAGGAGAAGCACCTCTTATTAGGCAAAAATAGGTAGATTCCGCGTTAACTTTGGTTGCACAAGCAAGACAAAAAACCAAAGCAGTGGGAATAATACCGGGGGTGCTTTTTTGTTTTTCCTCTCGAACAGTAAAACGTTTCGAAACAGAGTTTTGTGACACCTTATACTTAATTATGGCCTATTACCCAAATTAATATGAATATTTTGGGTAATATTGTAATCCCATCATAATACCAGTAGATGATTTAATCATGCAGATTGCCGCGCATCATATAAGGGCAGCCCGGGGTCGCAATACGATAACGCCCGCTGGCTTTTACCCCCGATTTTCCTTCTCGCCGCTCAATTCTCTTGACTATTTTCGCCCTCTGTCATAGAATTACTATTGTTGTATTCTTATCAAACAGGAATGGTGGTACGTGCTATGCTTTCAAACGAGCAGAAAACGATGGAAAAGATTGTCGCCCTGT
>JAEZVA010000039.1 GCA_023443315.1 Bacillota bacterium
CGTCCTCGGCACTCGATGCACGGTAAACGAGCACCTGTTCGCCCTTGTCGTTGTTTGTCCATAGCTCCTTGCCCTTGCGCAGGGTGTTGTGCGAAATCACGCGGTTGGCGGCGTCAAGGATGGTCTGGGTGCTGCGGTAGTTTTGCTCTAAGCGCACCACCACGGCATTGGTAAACTGCTTTTCAAACGAGAGGATGTTTTCTATTGTTGCACCGCGAAAGCGGTAGATGCTTTGGTCGTCGTCGCCCACCACACAGATCCGCTTGTGTGCAGAGGAAAGCAGCCCTACCAGCCGATACTGGGCATGGTTGGTGTCCTGATACTCGTCCACCATCACATAAGCAAACCGGCGCTGCCACGCGGTCAGGATATCGGGGAACTGTTCAAACAGACGCACGGTGCACACAATTAAATCGTCAAAGTCAAGCGCGTTGGCGGACTTTAACCGTTTTGCATACAGCGCGTAAAGCTCGGCTATCTTTGTCTCGCGGAACTCTCCGTTTGCCTCTGCCTTTGCCTGCTCGGGCGTTAATAGGCGGTCCTTTAACCGGCTGATAGAGCCCAGCACCTGCTTTGGCGGGAACTGCTTGTCGCTGATATTTAGCTCCTTTAAGCAGTCCTTTAACACGCGCACCGAATCATCGGTGTCGTAGATGGTAAAGCTTTTATCATACCCAAGCGCCTCGATCTCGCGGCGCAAAATCCTTGCGCACACCGAGTGAAAGGTGCCCGCCCAGATGTCTCTGGCGCTCTCGCCCAGCATGTGCTCCAGACGGTCTTTTAGCTCGCCGGCTGCCTTGTTCGTAAAGGTGATGGCAAGCACGTTCCACGCCTTGGGCGGGTTGTCCGCAAGCAGCCACCTAACGCGGTCGGGGTCGGAAACCCCTTTGGCTAAGCAGTCGGATAGAAAATCGATGTCGTCAGGCGTCAAATCATGTGGGACATTGTCGCTATGGTAGGCGTTGCCGTACCCAATTAGGTACGCAATGCGGTTTACGATTACGGTGGTTTTGCCGCTGCCCGCACCTGCGAGAATCAGCAGGGGGCTTTGTGTGTTAAACACCGCCGCGCGCTGGGTTTCGTTTAGCCTTGCGTACTCCTTTTCCAGCAGCCTTCTTTTTAGCTCTATGTAAGTGGAGCGTATGTCCATTGTCAGTACCGTGCTTTCCCGAAATTATGCCGTAAAGAACACAATCGCGAATAATGTTGTTGCAGTCTTCTGCCCTTAGGCAGTCATCAATATATTATAGCAAAACGACTATTCAAAATCAAATAAATGCCGAATTATTTACAACTTCTGTTTCTGTTAAGCCTTACACAAACAAAAAGAGACGGTGCAATCAAACACACCGTCTCTTTAGCGGGACTACAACGGAAGTACACAGGAAAGCCTATGCCCTATGTAAGCTCTCCTTGCGTGCTCTCCTCCGCCGCTAAGCCGAAGCTGATGGTCAGCGCCTTGTCAACCTGCTGCATCGAGCCGTCGTCCAGCTGCCCCATACGCTCTTTGAGCCTTCGTTTGTCGATGGTTCGTATCTGCTCAAGCAGTACGACCGACTCCTTCGATAGTCCGCAGCCCTCTGCGTCAAGGGTAATATGTGTCGGCAGCTTGGCTTTTTCCTTTTGACTGGTTATTGCCGCCGCAATTACAGTAGGGCTGTACTTGTTGCCAACATCGTTTTGCACAATTAGCACAGGGCGTATTCCGCCCTGCTCTGAGCCTACAACGGGGCTCAGGTCGGCGTAATAGATGTCTCCCCGTTTGACCGCCATGCTAACACACTCCATTTTTTCTTTTCTTTTGCCAAGGCAAGTAAAATAATGCACTTGACACCGTTAGTTTTGCCAGTTATCATCATGGTTAATCATCCGCTCCACTTTAGGGGAGAAAAAGTGGAGTGGGTTTTTATCATGTGCCTAGTACAGTATATTCGCCGTTTTATGGGTTTGACAGCTTTGTGTTTCCCCGTCCGTATCAGGCAAGCGCCAAAACGCAATGCGCACCGCCGAAGCGTTCGCTCCAGCGGTGCGCGGTTTGTATCGATGTCTATTACTCCACGGTTACGGATTTTGCAAGGTTGCGCGGCTTGTCGATGTCAAAACCCTTTTCGTCGGCGGTATAAAAAGCGAGCAGCTGCAAAACCACAGCCGTCACAAACGGGTAAAGAAACTCGTCGCAGGCAGGAAGGTTTATCATGCGGTCGGCGGTCTGGTCGTCCAGTGTAACGCCGTCTGGCAGGATAGCCACCACATAAGCGCCACGCGCCTTAACCTCCTTGATGTTGCTTGCCGTCTTTTCAAACAGCGCAGGCTCCAGCGCGATGGCTATTACCGGCACGCCGCCCGTAATGAGCGACAGGGTTCCGTGTTTGAGTTCTCCCGCTGCATACGCCTCGCAGTGGATGTATGAAATCTCTTTGAGCTTTAACGAACCTTCCATCGAAAGGCAGTAGTCGCGACCGCGTCCGATAAAGAAGATGTCGGGCGCCTGCATAATGCGCTCCGCCGCGGCCTTAATCTCGCTCGGATCCTTTAGCATCCCCTCTATGATGCGGGGAAGGTCGGTCAACAAAGTAGTCAGTCTGCGCGCCTCGTCGTCGGTCATTTTGCCCGACAGCAACGCCATACGAATGCCCAGCAGATGCAGCACCGCAAGCTGAACCATATATGCCTTGGTGCTCGCCACCGCAATCTCCACACCCGCGTAGGTGTAGATGACGCTATCCGCCTCGCGTGCAATGGAGGAGCCGACTACATTCACAATGGCAAGGGTTTTTGCGCCCTTTGCCTTGGCAAGGCGCAATGCGGCAAGGGTATCCGCCGTTTCGCCAGACTGCGAGATGATAACGACCAGATCGCCTTCGCCCACCAGTGGGTCACAGTAACGGAATTCGGAGGCAATATCCACCTGTACAGGGATGCGGGCAAACCGCTCGATGATACTCTTGCCCACCAGTCCCGCGTGCATCGCGGTGCCGCAGGCAGTAATGTGCACCGATTTTGCATTTTTCAGCAGCTCGTCGGGCACTGCATCCTGCGTAAAGTCCGGCACGCCGTTTTTAATGCGAGGGGATATGGTATTGCGAATGGCGCGCGGTTGTTCAAAGATCTCTTTGAGCATAAAGTGCGAGTAGCCGCCCTTTTGCGCCTGCTCCGCTGAGAATGCGGCGGTGAGTTGCTCTTTTTCTATTATGCTGTCGTCGGGCGCCAAAAAGGTAATGCAGTCGCTCTTAATCACCGCAATCTCGCCCTCGTCAAGGATGTAATACTGTTTGGTGTATGCAAGAATGGCGGGGATATCCGAAGCGATGAAGTTCTCGCCCTCACTCGTCGCCACGATGAGAGGGCTATCCTTGCGCACGGCGAAGATGGTACCCGGCAGGTCGGAGAACAGAATGCCCAGCGCATACGCTCCGCGAACCTGTGCAAGGGTTTTGCGAATGGCGGCAATCGGGTCGCCGTCGTACAGGCTGTCAAGCAGCCTAACCACCGATTCGGTATCGGTTTGGGTAACAAATGTAGTACCTGCCTTTTGTAGCTCGCTACGAATTTCAAGATAGTTTTCAATAATGCCGTTGTGTACGATCGAAACCCTGCCCGCCGTATGGGGGTGGGAGTTCACATCGGAAGGTGCGCCGTGGGTTGCCCAGCGGGTATGCCCGATGCCGCAGCCGGACGACAGGTCGCCCTCGGTGGAGAGCTTTTGCTCGAGACTGACGATTTTGCCCACAGATTTGACTGTTTTAAGCGTATTATCACAAAACACCGTAATACCGGCGGAGTCATACCCGCGGTATTCCAGTAGCTTTAAGCCGTCGATTAACACTTCTGTGGCATTTCGGGCGCCAACATAGCCGACTATTCCACACATAGAAGATAATCTCCTTATTCAATTAATGATGCTCTCATGGCGCGTCTGCGTCCTATGAGAATGTGCCATGCCCGCACCTTTGTTTTTCGGTTGCCCGACAGTTTGTGTGCAGACTTCGCTTTAGGCACAAAGCGGAGAGGCATCCGCCGAATGTTTCGATACTCCTCTCACCTCGTTAACCCCGCATCAGATACGGGGTGCTTGGCGCTTTATTGTGTTAAAAATGTGTACCTATCATCTCCTTTGCATGTTTTTATTTTGCGGTACGTCGGTGTTGTTTGTCCCCCTTTCGTAAAAGATGTATGCAGCAAGGCGGCATTTCATGCGGGGCGATATCTAAAAAAAGTAAAATGCATCTTGCTTACAATACATTATAGCGAGCTGCTTGTATAAAGTAAACAGCTTTATATGAACGGCAATACATTGCAGCAGACCAACAATTCCTATTTTAACTTGTTGATATCATCCTTTGCCTATGCTATAATTTTTAAAGGTAAAAAAATGTCGAATGCACAGTAACACTTATTTTTCGGTATTTAGGGTAATTTTTTCTACGCACTTGGTGCGACAACGCAATGATTTTTACAAGTGAAGTAAAGCATATACCAGCCAATATTGCGCCCCGCCGCGTCTGCGTGATGGGTGTGCCGTGGCACGAAATAGAAATAGAGAGTAAAACAAGGGGGATACCGCTTTGGATAACAACCAGTTTCGCGGCTTTGAGATAATTGAAGAGCTAGGCAGCGGCGCCTTTTCCAAAACTGTGCTTGCCGAGCAAAACGGCAAACGCGCTGTGATAAAGACCATAGAGATGCCCAACGACGCAACGCTGCAGGAGCGTGCGTCCGATTATGTAAAAAGCGAGGAGTTTGCCGAGGCAATGCGTACGGCAGGCACTCAGCTTAACCGTCTTCTCAAAACACTGGTTGGGATGCCCGATACCACAGGATTGATGCGGTATTACGACTACACCCTTAGTCTTGATAGCGACAAGGGTATTTACACCCTTGCCATTTTAATGGAGCATGATACCCCCCTGCACGTTTTGCTTGATTCGGGGGAGGTGCCGGTGGGTGCTGTGCTTCGCATGGCAAGCCAGCTGTGCGAAGGCCTTGACGCGATGCACAGAAAGTATGTCGTGCATGGCAATATTAAGGAGTCTAACATCTTTTACAACCCCAGAACCGGCTTTATGCTCGGCGACTTCTACATAAACGACATTCTAAGCACCTCCCTTGTGCCCGACCGCAGTTTTAAGAGCTACGGGTACCGCTTCCTTGCGCCCGAGGCGTATGAGGACGGCGAATACTCCTTCCGCACCGACATCTTCAGCCTTGGTATGATGCTGTACAAGATATTTAACCACAACCGTCTGCCCTTTGCGGATGCACCCAATACGTCGCTGCGCAAGGTGAAAAGCGGATGGGACGAGGCAAAGGTCTTGCCTGCACCGGCGTTTGACGTACCCGAAATAACCAAGATGCTTGCCAAAGCGACGGCATATAACGCCGACGAGCGATATTCCACCTACCTGCAGTTTAAGGCGGTTATCGACCGCCTGCTGGCATCGTTGCCCAAAGAGGTGCTGTATACCAAGCTGTCCGCTTCCGTGCAGGAGCCACTGCCCGAACCGAAGCGGCAGGATGCCGAGCAACCAGATGCGGCAAAGGAGAATACACAGCCGCAGCAGGAGAGCGCGGCGGCAGAAGACAGCACGGAGAAAGAACAAACCCCGCCAATAGTTAGAAAACTCAAACGCGTTCCCGCGCAGATCGTAGCACAGCAGACCGCAGCAACCGATGTGCGCCCCGCCGACTATGAGGCGCGCGAATTGGAAGAGAATAAGACGCCAGAAGACGAAAACCCGCTAATATCACCCTCTATTCGGGAGGATGCCGAAGCGGACCCGGTACGCGATCGTCCCGTTCGCCCGCTGGTGCGCCACTACGAGCCGTCCGCTGGTGCGACTGTCTTAGAGCCGCCCTCCGCAACGGATCTTGATATCATCGAAAAAAGAAAACGTCGCGCGAAGCTCCCCAACGACAACTTTAACTATTTTGATTACAACAGTGAGGAATACACAGACCCCGCCCCAGGCAAGGCACGCCGCCGCGTATTTTTTATTGCGCTTGTCGCTATCCTATTGGCAGGCTTAGCCGTTGGAGCAGGATTCCTTGTAAAATATCTCGCGGGTTAAGTAGTTTTAATTACGATAAAGACCGATGCCTAGCAAAGCGTCGGTCTTTTTGGTATTTTGCAGGGCGATTATCACAAGCGCTTTTTACTTTGTGGTTTCCATGACGTGCGCTCTTGTAATTCGCGAACAAATGTATTATAATAATTCATGCCACAATCGACGACGATTCGTTTGTTTTGGTTGTAAAAGGTTAAGAATATCAAAAGCAAATAAAGCGAGTTGTACTATCAGCATCAGGCAGGCAGGGCGTGCGCCCTGACATGCGGGTATGCGGGTCCTGTGCGACAAAGCGCCGTGAACCATGTCAGGCGGGGAACCGAGCAGCATTAAGCGGATGTCTTTGTGTGCCGCAGATAAACCTGTGTATCCGCTTGTGAGGGCGCAGGCGAATCCGTAAAGGAACTGCCCGCCTTTTTTCATATTGTAAAGCAATCTGCGCCGCGTGCGGAATCAGGGGGTGTGAATGCGATGTATAAGGCGTTGTACAGAACTTGGCGTCCTGCAACCTTCGACGATGTCGTTGGGCAGCAGCATATCACCGTTACGCTCAAAACCGAGGTGCGGCTTTCGCGCGTCGCGCATTCGTATCTGTTTACCGGCTCGCGCGGCACGGGCAAAACCACCTGCGCCAAAATCCTTGCCAAAGCGGTTAACTGCCTAACGCCCGTAGAGGGTGACCCTTGCGGAAAATGCGCGATGTGCGTGGGCGTAGAGGAGGGCACAGTCACCGATGTGGTGGAGATTGACGCCGCCAGCAACAACGGTGTGGACGATGTCCGTTCACTGCGCGAGGAAGCGGTGTTTACGCCCGTAAGCGCAAAATACCGTGTGTATATCATCGACGAGGCGCACATGCTCTCCACAGCGGCGTTTAACGCCCTGCTTAAGATTATGGAGGAGCCGCCCGAACATGTGCTGTTTATCCTTGCCACCACAGAGGTGCACAAGGTGCCCGCCACTATCATCTCCCGCTGTCAGCGGTTTGACTTCGGGCGCATTGACAGTGTCGCCATAAAAGACCGCCTGCTGCATATTGCAAAGCAGGAGAATATCACCATCGACGAGGATGCCGCGCAGCTGATTGCACGCATCTCCGAAGGCGGTATGCGCGACGCAATCTCGCTGCTTGACCAGTGCGCCACACTGGGGCAGGCAATCGATATTCCCGCGGTTTCCCGCATCGCAGGGCTTGCCGACAACGCACGTCTGTACGAGTTGTGCGAAGCGATTGCAGAAAAAAACAGCGCACGTGCGCTTGAGATTATTGACCATTTGAGCGCGGAATCGGTGGATTACGCCCGCTTGATGCACGAGCTGACGGGGCTGTTTCGCAATATCATGGTTGCGAAGGTGTCAAAAACGCCCGAGGAACTAATTGTATGTACCCCCGAGGATATGCAGCGCATCCGTGACGCGGCAAAACGTTACCCGATTGAGCTCATCCTGCACGCGATGTCAATCCTCAGCGAGACACTCGACGGACTTGGCAGAACACAGTCTAAACGCCTTGCCGCCGAGATGTGTATGGTAAAGCTGACGTCTCCTGCGCTTGATAGCTCGACCGACGCGTTGCTGCGCAGAATCTCAGAGCTTGAAAACCGGGCACCGTCGGCGGTCGCTACGCCTGCCGCGCCGGGCAAGCCCGTAGAGGAGAACGCGCAGCCACCCGTACAGGACGAGCCCCTTCCTCCAATCCCCGAGGTGCTGGAGGTGGAGGAACGCTTTTCGGCATGGGACAACGTGTTGGAGCGGTTATCCAAAACAAACCCCGCACTGCACGGCACGCTGGTTGGTTCAATCGCATATGTCGTGGGAGATCTCGTACTTATAGACGCACGAGACACCATGTTCTTAGAGATGATGCGAAAGAACGAGTACACCAAAAAAAGTCTGCGAGAAGCGATACGCTTAGAAACCGGCAAGATATGCCGTCTTGGTCCCGTTAAAAAGAACGTGGAGATCAAGGAAACGGGCGGTCTGCTCGCAGAGCTTGAGCAAAAGGCAAAGGAAGCCGGCATAGACATCAATTAAAGCGCATTATTTTGCTGCAAAAGCGGCAGATTATTATAACAACGACCTTGTGCCGTGCGGCATAGGGAAGAGAAGGTGTGGTTAAGGCTATGAAATCAAGATTACCCGCAGGATACGGCGGCGGTGGCGCACAGAACATGCAGGGCATGATGAAACAGGCGCAGAAGATGCAAGACGAGATGGCAAAGGTGACCGAGCAGGTTGAGGCAATGGATTTTACCGCAACCGTCGGCGGCGGCGCGGTCCAGATTACGATGACCGGCAAGAAGGAAGTCAAGGCGCTCACCATCAAGCCCGAGGTTGTAGACCCCGAGGATGTCGAGATGCTTCAGGACCTTTTAATTGCCGCATACAACGAGGTTATGGCTCAGGTGGAAGCCACCAGCACTGATTTGATGAGCAAAGTAACGGGAGGGTTTAACGTGCCCGGCATGCCCGGCATGTTTTAAGTGACGACATGGCAAAAAGCATACTTCCGCTGCCGCTTATAAAGCTCATCGAGCAGTTTGAACGGCTACCGGGGATTGGTCGCAAATCGGCGCAAAAGCTTGCGTTTTATGTGTTGAACTCAACCGGCGAGCAGGCGCAGGCGTTTGCCGACGCCATACTGGATGCGCAAAAAAACATACACAACTGCAAGGTGTGCCAAAACCTGACCGACGGCGAGCTGTGTGCGGTGTGCGATGATGGCGGTCGCGATAAATCGACCATATGCGTGGTGGAGGACACCCGCTATGTGGTTGCAATCGAGCGCACAAAAGAGTATAATGGCATGTACCATGTGCTCCATGGATTGATTTCACCGATGGATGGCATCGGTCCAGACGACATCAGTATCAAGGAGCTGCTTGCCCGTGTTAACGAGGGCGGTGTGGCAGAGATTATTGTCGCAACCAATGCAAACGTGGAAGGCGAGGCAACCGCGATGTATCTTGCGCGTCTGCTTAAGCCACTGGGTGTTAAGGTGACGCGTCTCGCTTACGGTATCCCCGTGGGCGGGGATCTCGAGTATGCAGACGAGGTCACACTATATCGAGCCATCGAGGGCAGAAGCGAGCTATAACGGGTTAAACAGCACAACAATCCCGTGGAAGGAGGGGCGAAGCGTTGCCAAAAGATAACACCAAAACCATCGCACACAACAAAAAGGCGTTTCATGACTACTTTGTGGATGAGTCGTTTGAAACAGGCATCGAGCTGTGCGGCACCGAGGTCAAATCCATCCGCGGGGGCAATGTAAACCTAAAGGACAGCTGGTGCGAAATTAAGGACGGCGAAATCTTTGTGCGCGGCATGCACGTCAGCCCTTATGAGCACGGCAACATCTTTAACCGAGATCCCATACGCGTGCGCAAGCTGCTGATGCATAAACGCGAGATTTTAAGGCTGTTTGGGCTGATAAAGCAGCAAAGCTACACGCTGGTACCGTTGTCGCTCTACTTTAAGGGCTCGCGCGTCAAGGTGCAGCTGGGACTATGCCGAGGCAAAAAGCTATACGACAAGCGGGAGGATATGGCAAACCGCGCCGCAAAGCGCGACATCGACCGTGCAATGAAGGACAACGCCCGGTCGTCATAGCAGTTTGGCAATGTAACGCGCAGTATGTATGCAAATTCTATTTAATGAGCAAACTAAAAGGGGAACACAACCCCATATACATGGGGGCGTAAAGGTTTCGACGGGGATCTTGAACCACGATAAGCGGGCAGAGTTTGCTGGACACTCTTTAAACGCCGGCACCTATAAATTAAACGCTAACAATAATAAATTAGCTTTAGCTGCTTAATGCAGCTCGTCTGGCCAGTCAGTACCACGGGTCTGGTTTAGGCGTCATTTAGTGGTGAACGTCTTGTGAGAATTTCTCGGCTCATCTGATGTATTAGGGAATACCAAAAGGCGCAGCCTGCTTTTCAGCGGCGTCCGGAGGGAATCTTAAAAGAAAAGCTACGCCCGAAGAAGTTTGTGGGAATGGGTTTTCGGACGCGAGTTCGACTCTCGCCGCCTCCACCAAATGGACATTACAAGAACACCTACTTTTTATAGGCGGCTTTGCCGTGACGGTGTGAATGTGATGTTAAAAAGCGATTAAGGTCTTAAACCTTAATCGCTCTTTTTTATTGTCTTTCTGCTTTCCTTGTATATTTGGGAGGGTCGTGTAGCATTCATCCTAATAAAAATAATATGTATTAGTTTACCTTGATATAGCTCATCAAATACCTCACCCTGTATTTTAATAACTTCATTATCAATTTTATTATAATCAAAAACAATATAAAACCCTTCGTTATAATTGCTCTTATCAAGATAGTCGTTTAGCTCAGGGAAACCAGAGGTATAATACTCTTTTCCATTCCATAGTTTAGTTTCTATAACTACTTTCTGCGATGGAATAGTTATGTCATTATTACCAGCACCTGATCGCGGCTCACAAAAGGTTTCTTGTTGTATATATAAAGCAAGCGTGCATCTCAAAGTATCTTCATTTATCTTATTTCTTGGATAACCGCGGAAATTACCATTTTCCATCTTACGCTTAAATTCTATTATGGAATCCTTAAAAGAAATGTCAGCATAAAATGAGAGTTCATAATTGAGTTTATAAAATAGACCTTTACAAAAGGTAGTCATATCGAGGTCATTAGCATGAATAAAATCCATTCTCCTCTTGACTATTTGTCTGAATTCTCTAAGGTTTAACTTTTCTCCCTTTATTGATTTAGTTACTAAGGGTGAAATTGTTAAAACGAATTCATTATTAAGAATAGTAGCGGAGCTATTGAAGCAATAATCTTGAATTATTCTTATAACTGTTTTAGAAATATCTTCTCCCATATTTCCTATATCCTTGTTAGTTTAAATGCCTGTTCGGCAATTGAATGCTTATAAATACGCTTACCATTAGCGCCAACATCCTTTATCTCAATCAAGCCATTTTCCTCAAGCTTTTTTATTTTCCTTGATACTGCCATGTCATTTGTGCCTATTGCACTTGCTATCTCATTTTGTGCTTTAAATCCATTAATCAATTTATACACTTGGAAGAGAATGTCATCAGATTTTAATAACGTAACATACTTGTCTCTCAGTACTTCATTTGAGCTAAGATTTAACATTTCAATTTTTTCAAGGGAATCCACTTTGTGTTTTATATAATTAACTGTTGCATAAAGTTCTCCGCTTTCGCTCATAACAGACTTACCTCACTAAAACAATCTTTTGGGGCATTTCGTTTTTGAACCGGCAACATACTCGATAAGCCCGGCCTTTTCTAAAGAAACAGCGAATAAGCGAACAGCCTCAGATGATGTTCCAACTTCATCGCTTATTTCTTTTAAACCCCTTGTCCCATCAAACAAATCGTACATTTTTTGCCGTTGTTCTGTGGTTAAATATTTACTTTTAACCTGCTCATTAAAATCCGAAAGCTTGTCTTGTGATAAGATTGTAAGCATTTTTCTAATTGCTATAAGTTCTCCAAGAATTCTTTCATTTGAGTCCATTATTTATCCTCCTTATCGGTTTCGAGTTTTGTAAGACCATACTCAAGTAAATCAAATGCCGCCTTATATCGTCCCTTCTGTTTTGCTGGAACAACCAAACCAATTAGCGCCCACTTATTCCAAAGAGATGAAACTGTAGCGTGTGAACATTTGTTTTTTAACATTCCGGCTAATTCCCTAGTAGATTTTTCTCCATCAGTAAGTTGATATATTTCAATCGACTGCTCTGT
Source organism: Bacillota bacterium (assembly GCA_023443315.1). Taxonomy (GTDB): domain Bacteria; phylum Bacillota; class Clostridia; order Oscillospirales; family Ruminococcaceae; genus Acetanaerobacterium. The sequence goes on from JAEZVA010000039.1 coordinate 11,830, forward strand.
TTTCAATTCTGCTCTTAGAAGATCAATAATTTTGGGGCGGTTAATTACTTTATACAAAAGTAAAAACTCTTCAAGTAGATTTGTCAATTTTTCGTCGGCCATATTACATCTCTCCTAACTGCTTGTTAACATAGTATACAGCAATTTTTGATAGCGATTTTCTTATAATACGCGCATTTCCTCTGGTATCAAAATCAACTAAATCTTTATCTACTAGTTGTTGTATAAATATTTGAAGAGTATTTTGTTTACACCCAATATCGCTACTTATTTGTTGAGGTGTTCGAACACCGTCCAATGCGTCGTACATTTGTTTACGCAAATCTGAAGTCAGAAAATCATCACTAAACTTTTTCAATGCCTCTGCTTTTGTTTGAACTGTTAGTAGCTTCGTTTCTTCCAGAAGTTCTTTTAACAACTTCTCAATATTTGAATTTTCCAAATAATCCCCTCCCTTTTTATTCAGTATATATACCAAAATTTCTATTGTCAAGTTATTAAATCCCAGTAATTGTGTTTAAGTTCTAAAATAATGTGTAAACAAATATATTTTGACAATATATAGTATACATAATTAGTTCTTGTTTGTCTCGCAAGCCATTGGAACCAGTTGCATTTGATAAATCCTGTTACGATAAACTTGATTATAATTTGATTTTCCGATCTGTCTAAGGTAAAATACTAATAACAATATAAAATACTGCCACCGGGTAGAAAATGCGTATAGCATTCGTTTGCACATCGTTAGGTCTTAGAAGATGTGTATGCGGATGCTTTTTTTGGAGGAGCAATGTCAAAACTGAAAGCATTTGCGGCTTACTTTTCAAGAACCGAGATTACACTATGGGGTTCTTCTGTTGCACTCATCGTACTTTCCTTCTGTATTTTTGACAGAGAGAATTACTTAACACTCCTTGCATCGCTAATTGGCGTAACTTCACTCATCTTCAATGCTAAGGGTAATCCGTTCGGGCAATTGTTGATGGTGATTTTCAGCTTGTTATATGGGATTATATCATTTACCTTTGCTTATTATGGCGAGATGATTACTTATCTTGGCATGACAATGCCGATGGCCGTATTTGCACTTATTTCTTGGCTTAGAAACCCTTACAATGGCAATAAGGCAGAGGTTAGGGTAAATAATATAAGCAGGAAAGAAACCGCATTGATGTGGTTGATTACGACCATTGTAACATTTGTGTTTTATTTTATCTTGGATGGTTTTAACACCGCAAACATCATTCCAAGCACCATTTCTGTTACAACCAGTTTCCTTGCAGTATATCTCACCTTTAGAAGAAGTCCTTACTTTGCATTGGCATATGCTGCTAATGATATTGTTCTATTAACTTTGTGGGGTTTGGCGAGCATGGAGGACATCCGATATCTTTCGGTTGTCGTTTGTTTTATCGCTTTCCTCATCAACGATGTATATGGATTTGTGAATTGGAGACAAATAGAGAAACGCCAAGCGAATCAATAATTTAGAACGTTTTACAATTCCAAATTATCAAACCGATTGGCACAGGCGTTGCAACCGTGTTGCTATTTGCAGCTGCTTACAAATAAACACCACGGCTTTTAAAAAATAAAAGTTGTGGTGTTTTAATTTTGTGGTATTATGTGGGTGATGTTATTGAAACATCACGAAGGAGCGTGTGAAATGCTAACACATAAAGGAACTCAGGTATTAAATACAGAACGTTTGGCATTAAGACCAATAACCCCAGATGATGCAGAAATGGTTTATCGTTGGATGAGCGACCCGGAGGTTTGCAAATACGAGCGGTGGGATCCACACCCGAACAGCGGTTATAGCTGTGGATATATTAAAGCGGTATATAATTATGAATTAGATACCACCTATCAATGGGGAGTGGAAGTAAACGGTGCGTTGATTGGTTCTGTAAGTATAGTGGGTGTGAATGACTTTGACCAAAAAGCGATTCTTGGTTATTGCATTGCAAGAGACTATTGGTCAAAGGGCTATGCAACAGAAGCCGTGGAAGCGGTTCTAACGTTTATGTTTCAAGAGGTCGGCATTAACAGGATTGAAGCGTCACATTCCGTTAACAACAAGGCCTCAGGTAGGGTGCTGGAAAAGGTCGGTATGATACTTGAGGGGTTTGCAAAGGAATACTATTACTGCAGCAGGGGCTTTCAGGACAGTAATTTATATGGAATAACTAAAAATCAATTTAATGCTAATCACGTCAAATAAATAAAGTATTGGCATCGGTCATCTCTGTGCCATCCACCACATAACCCCTACCATGGCGGCAATCTGCAGCAGCATCAACGCAGGAATGCCGACCATGAATTTGGCGTGTTTTGTTTTATGCCGAATGGCGAGCATCGTCAGCAGCATCGAGACCGAGCCGCCGAGGGTAGCAACAAGCAGCAGCGTTCGTTCCTTTACGCGCCATTGATGCTTTTTTGCCGCCCGTTTATCATGCAGGGTGAGAAAAAAGGCAATCAGGCTGATAACGGCAAGATAGATCCATATATATTTCACACGATAACTCCTTATAAAACAGGTTAATAAAGAAGCCATAGATTTAGTTAGGTTTTCACATTACCTCAATAGTGCTGTCGTAAAACTGCTCTTGAAACCGTGTCGCCGCGGTGATTTCATCTACAGTAAAACGAACACCATCCGGGGCAGCAACCAGTTTATCCTCAACATCGTTGTTGCGATGCACTATGGCTATAATCTGCCCGCAAAACCGTTCAAGAGGCATATCCACACCCAAGATGTACACATCCAGTTCCTCGTTGTCCGGTGCAAGTTCGCCGGAGATATACCCGTAGTTAATCGGGTAAAGGATATCCGGATGCTTTGGGTGTGCAGTGCCAATTGGGCGGTCAATCGTGATGGTTGCGGTTTTGCCAAGGAACGACCAAACCTGTGCCTTTCTTAACGTGTGCTGAATAAAATCGTGCTTTCCGGCAAGGTATTTCTCACGACCGGGGTCTATCGGGTTTTGCGTGGCAAGACTTAGCTTTAATGCTTCATACTCCTTTGCTACAGTGAGCCTTGCGTTTAGATAGTCACGAAAACGAAGATAGTTCTTCCATTCTACACCTTGGTGTTTAACGACATGGATAAAGTGCGTTACTATCCCGTTTGGTATGGTATAATCACCGCAAGCAAAAAGCAGTTGCGTCCCATACTCTTGTTTGCGATATAAAAATCCTGCGCGCTCCATCTGCGCAATGTGCCCCAGAACAGCCTCAAAATCACAAACGGCAACAGCGATGTCAATAATCGGTTTTGCGGCGATTGCTTGAATTGACGTGCTGCCGACGTGTTGTATATCCATAGCGATATTGCCTAATATGGTCTTCAATTGTGCGATTGCTTCTAAGGCAGCTGCGTCCCACCTAGAATCATGAGTAAGCAAACGAACCATACCTCGTTCCAGCCCAAGGCTCATAGCTGTCCCAGCCTCCACTTAACAATCTCCGCAATCAGTTCATAGGGAATGGGTAGATGATACGGAAACTGAACGGCCCCCTTACTGGTTTTGTAATCCTTAAGTTTATCAGAAAATACGGCTATCGCCTCACCGCCCGGATAGATGCCCAGATGGCTTTTGTTTGCGGCAAAATGGATGAGATTAACCGTTTGCCAAAAGGTAGGCATCTGCCACGAGATCTTCTCTACGGCCTCCGGCGCGGCGGCATGAATCGCAGTACGGGTCTGCTCCAGTATTTTTTGTATCTCACCGTCGTACTGCGCGATGTATTCATCGATGGTTTTTACTTGCATTGTTCCTGCTCCTTTTCTATTAGTGCCAGCGCGATTTTCAATGCGGCAATTCTCCGTGCCAGCAACGTCTGCTGTGGTTTTCCAAGCTTTATGGCGTCAATCTTCTCACACTTTTGAAGGGTGGAAAGCAGCGCACGGTGTGCCTCATGTAGTTCTTCCGCCGAATAGGTCATTTCTCATGCCTCACTTTCGGGTTGTGCTTCACTTAAGACCCCTCGGCGTAATTTATTCCCTCCAACACTTGCCGAGTAAGATAACACCATTATATCATATCACTGCTGTAAAATTAAGTTATGGCATAGAAAACGCATTGGCTTTATTCCTATTTCTTTTTTATTAAAGCAATAAAGCCCAGGTTTATTTTAATTCCCATTAAATTCTAGATTGGCTTGTAAGGTAACCCCATTTCCCCCTGTTATAAGACGCATGTTTACAGCGGTTATCCTTATCCTTTGCGGATATAATAATCCCAAAGGAGCGTGAAAACATGAACGGAAATTCAGAACTGCTTAATTTTATCTATCAAAACTCCCAAATGGGTGTAGACACCATCGACCAAATTATCGGCATTGTCGAAGACAATGAGTTTCAAAGACATCTCGAATCTCAACTTAACGAGTATAAGGAGATTCTGCACGCCGCCAAAGCAAAGCTGCATGAAAACGGTTGTGACGAAAAGGGAATCAGCTCGCTAGACAAAGTAAAAACCTATCTGATGATAAATATGCAGACGCTTATGGATAAAACCCCATCGCATATTTCCGAGATGCTCATAGTCGGCAGCAACATGGGTGTGATTAACGCGGTAAAGAACTTAAAAAAGTATCATCATGCCGATCAGGATATTACACAGCTGATGGAACGGTTGCTTCGGTTTGAGGAGAATAACATTCAGCAACTCAAGCAATTTCTGTAGTGTTAAAATCAAGAAGCGCCCTGATTGTTCAGGGCGTTTTTTGCTGTCGCCAATAAACGGGTAAGAATAGGAATATTTAATCAGAATATAATTTATAGTATTACATAATCAATGTCCGAGTAAAATTATGAATAGCTTATATCTATGGCTTTGCAAAGGTTTTTACGCAGGCAGTACAAGTGAAACGAAATATAAAACTATATATTGCTTATCTGTTAGACGCTGACGATATGGGGGGACAGTGTGTATATTTCGATTCATAAAACAACGCTTTTTGCTGTCACGGTTATCCTTGTGGTTGTTCTTGTTGTGGCTACAATGCTGATGTACGCACCCGATGTCGTTGCGGCGGATAATGAACAAAGCGAGCCGGTTACCCTGCCAATTATCATGTACCACGAGGTAAAATACAGCAAGCATGGTAAGGATGCTATCAGCCTGTACGAGTTTGAGTCGGATCTACAATACCTGCAAAAAAATGGCTACACAACCATTACCGTCACCCAGCTAATTAATTATGTGTACCACGATGAGCCTTTACCCGAAAATCCGATTATCCTATCGTTTGACGACGGCTACCTAAACACCTACCTGTACGCGTATCCGATTATTAAGCAGTACGGAATGTGTATGGTCTTGTCGGTCATCGGCAAAGACAGCGAGGAGTTCTCTAAGCATCCAAGCAAAAGCATCGACTATGCGCACGTTACTTGGGAGCAGCTCAGGGAGATGACCGAATCGGGCTATGTAGAGGTGCAAAACCACACCTATAATCTGCACAGCATGGGCAGGGGAAGAACCGGCTGCATGCAGGACCCAAACGAATCGTTGGATGACTATCAGTTGCTGCTAGCCGAGGATGTGATTAAGCTGCAGGAACTGCTGCTAACCCAAACGGGGCAGCTGCCCAACGCGTTTGCATACCCTTACGGAAAGGCAAGCGAACAAACCGATGTGGTTCTAAAGAAGCTGGGTTTTCGCGCAACACTTTCCTGCAACTATGGGGTAAACATGATCACGAAAGATCCGGATGTGTTATTTGGGCTTAAGCGGGTCTGCCGAAGTCACGGTACGACAATTCAAAAGACGCTAAAAGAAGCCGAGAAAACAATCAAGAAGAAATCGATATAGAACAGTGGGTCTGCACGTTGAGCATGTGCAGACCCCTGTTTTTTGCTATTTTCGCTTCGTTATTCTATGCGAGCAACTGGTCTTGCCTCAATATAGCCACGGTAGCCCATAGGCGCAAGCTGAAAACGCGGCGCTTGCTCTGGTGCCCACTTGTAGCCGTACAGCGTCGGGTCAAAGCGATCAATGTGCTTTTCAACCTCGCCTATCGCCTCCATAAACGTCGAGTCCTCATACGGCTCACCCTGAAAAATCATCATGGTGCAGGGTGGAAGCTCTACGAGTTCATACCCATCGGGTATCTTATTGCTGTAATCAAGCCCAACCTCAACCCCCTGAACATACCGAGAGGTTCCCTTGGCAATCAGATGGTCGGGCAGCCACATGCCAATCGGCTCGTACAGCGCCTCTTTTACACTGGCTAACACAGCCCACACGTCGCAGCCCACCTCTTCACAGTAGGCAAAATACTCGGTTGCCTTTATCCCACGTTTTATAAGTACCTTTCGCGCGGGACGTTCCACCACCTGAACAAAGATGGATTTTATGCCCTGATTTTCGCTCACACTAACAGCTCCTTTGTTGTAGATTCGGTAGAGGTTCAGCGCACTTTGCGGTAAAAACAGCTTGATAGGCGGCGTGTCTTTGCTGTACCGCTTTGGAGAGATGCCAAACGCCTTAGAAAACGCCCGTGTAAACCCCTCATGCGAGTCAAATACAAAATCCAGCGCCACATCAAGCACCCTTACATCATGGTCTCTCAGCATCAAAGCTGCCTCGGTCAAACGCAGGCTACGAATGTACTCAAACGGCGCAATCTGCGTCGCATCCTTAAACAGCTTAGCGGCGTGCCATGGCGAATATCCCGCCGCGTTACCCAGTTGCCCCAGCGTTATCTTATCGGTTATATTCGCAGCAATGTAATCCTGCATCCGCTGTACCGCCTTTGCGGCTTCGAGATCGTGCACTTGGTTCCCCCCTTTCCTCTACGAGTATACAGGCAATTCAAACACGTTTCTTGACTTTGTTTGTGAGACTTAGTTTGCATAGCACGACAACGACCCAAGTCTTCTATTTTTCTCCTATTGTATCAGAGAAGCCGCGAGATTTCCACCTAAAGACTGGCATGACGATTGTCGAATTCGGTTGAACTAACGCACCTTTGTTGTGGTCACGTCATACAATGAAATAGCAATTAACTATAGTGACGAAAAGCCGGAAGGTGTATGAGGACAACATTTACTTCGGCACATTAAAAAAGAAAGTGAGATGCTAACATGGCATTATCATTGCTTAAAATCGCAATCACGATGACGGCTTCGCAGCCTACAACCACCGCATACCCCACGGTAAAGAATTTCTTTCATATCGTACCAGCCGGTGGGTATTCCAACACAGTGATTACAATTGACGACGAAGACTGGATAGACGATACCGGTACCGCCGTAGCGGTAGGCGGACTAACCCCGGTAACAACCAACAACGGATATGCACAGCTAATGATAAACGGTGCGGTGCAGGAAGCGGGGGTATTAACAACCCTTTCGGTAGATGAAGTAGTAATTACGTTTACCGCTTCTACTACTATTGACGCAGACGAGCTGATTGTATTAACGGTTACAAACTTTGCACCGGTCACCACTGCTCCAATTATTTCTTAGTTAGGGCGAAACGCAAAGCCTCCCCGAAACGATGAATGAACGTTTGCAAATTTCGCACAGGAAACGGCAGCCCCCTTTCGGAGCTGCCGTTGACACTAAGATGTTAACTGAAGGTGCCATTGTTACATTACCCAATAACCATAGTACCGTTAATGAAAAAGGACTGTTAGTATGCTGCGATATCAGTGCCCCTGTTTCCCGTGTTATCTCTCGGACGGGAACGGCGACGTTATAGGTCCCCACAAACCGGGTGCCATCCAATATGTCAATCTGTCTGCGGGTGACAACTATGCCCAAAGCCAGTATATCAGCGAAAACGGAAGGCTTCAAACAGACATCATTTCAGCTATATTGGTAAAAGGCTTTGTCACTGTATTCGGCAGAGGGGCAGGAGCAACCGCAACCATACCCTTTCGCAATATTCAATGTATCAGAAGTGCGTCCGGCACAGATGGGTTTGTTTTTGTTACGACCTGCTTTGGATGTTGCGCGATGCCTGTTTTTCGGCACAAAGGCGGCAGACGGTATGCGGCATATATCAAAGTGAGGGTAACCATAAAAACGGCGGTGTTTGAGGAAAGCCCTGCCGGCAGCCAAGAGGGCGCAGTCTATCGCACGTCCTTTTGCACCTGCATTACAGCCTACAGACGGTCGTCTTCTGTTAGAGCAAAGGTAAATCAATACAACACCTTGTCAGACGGGAAAAGCCGGGTGTATACCAGCGAGGACGCGCTGCCGGAATATGGCGGGCAGGGACTGGTATCCCCAGAAGAAGCCTCTATTCACAACCTGTTTGTCAACGGGATGATGCAGCCCAAAAACAGCTATCGATTAAGTGAGGAAGCACTGGAGCTGCTGACTGAGGACGTGCCAAAGGAAGGCGAGCCGATTGTCGTTTCTTATGTAAGGCTACTTGATGGATGTAACCGAAAGCTGAGCGCCGCCCATCGGTATTATATTGCTGTGTCAGATGGAGTAAGCGCAACCTACACAGACAGCGATCGATTGGCACAATACGAAAGCAGCGGCATACCCGATCCCCGCAATGTAAGCTATTATAACCTTTACGTCAACGCGGTTTTGCAGCCCACGGCGACCTATAAGGTTCAAAAGGGCGTACTGGAATTAACGTCTGCGCCAGAAAACGGGCAATATGTAATCTTTGAGTCGGTGACCGTTCTTGAACCGTAAATAAATAACAGAAATAAATACGACCACAAAAAATGAAGATTATTTTCTTCTGCTTTTAATGTGCAAGGGAACGAAAATATAATGAGAAAATTAAGGAGAATTTATGTGAATATCAACTTGTTTTACGGGTTAAACGGGCGAACTGTTACGCCGTGCGACCCTTTATATAATAAAGACAGGCAGGGTTGGAATAGGGCGGTACAAAAATTTCCATCCGTAATTAGCTATTGCACAAATACAAACGATGTATCTAGTGCAGTCAACTGGTCAACAAGAAACGGCATACCCTTGCGTATACGCAGCGGTGGGCATAATTATGAGGGCTACTCGAATGGAAACGGCGTGCTCGTTATCGATGTAAGCGAGATGGATGCAATTGAGCTAGACGAACAGACCGGTGTGGTGCGGATGCAGCCGGGTGCATTGAATGAGCAGATATACAGTACCGTGTCTTCAAGGGGCTACCCGTTCCCAGGAGGACTTTGTCCCACGGTGGCGGTAAGTGGATTTGCGCTAGGAGGTGGGTGGGGTTTGTCCTGCCGTTATCTGGGTCTGGGATGTGACAGCTTAGAGGAAATTGAGATTGTGAATTGCGAAGGAAGGATTATCAAGGCAAACACGCGGTGCAACCCCGACCTGTTTTGGGCATGCAGGGGAGCGGGTGGGGGCAACTTCGGCGTGGTGACCCAGCTTACGTTTCGGCTTCCGCCCCAAAGCGACATGGTAACGCTGGTGGAACTTGCGTATCCAAACGCATCCAACTCTGAGATGGAACAATTTATTGGTACTTGGCAACAGTGGTTGGTCGGTCTCGACGATCGAATCACCTTGCGCGCAGGTCTTTATAACTCAAGCATCGAGGGCAGGGGTATTTATAGCGTAGGATTATTTTATGGAACAATTGAGGAGGCGGGGCAGATCTTGCAGCCCTTTGCGGATATACCGGGCGGTACGATTTCGCTAGAAGCGATGACCTTCCTACAGGCCATTCAAATCATAGAACAATCGTACCCGTCTTCTGAGAAGTTTCAAAATGCCAGCGGCTTTGCAAACAGACATTACAGTCAGCCCGAAATAAAAAATATCGTAGAGTTGATTGACCAAAGGGCGGAAGGCTCCGTTACTGCTGCGGTAAGCCTATATGCCTTAGGGGGCAAGGTTCGGGAGGTCGCCCCCAGTGCCACCGCTTTTTATTATAGAAACGCTGCCTATATTATGACAATACAGTCGGTATGGGAAGACAACCAATACGCGTGTGACAACAGGCAGTGGGTTTATGAGAGGTACAGGTACCTAAGTGGCATAACCGACGGCGCATTTGTGAATTTCCCTTACAACTGCTTAACGGAATATGGGAGAGAGTATTACGGAGAGAACATGACCAGGCTCCGCCTCGTAAAATGCAGCTACGATCCCGGAAATGTGTTCTGCTTTCCCCAATCGATACGATAATTGAGGAAAAATGTACTGTGAAAGAAGACTCTTAAAAGGCGAATACCTTTTTGCAGCACAGCGGCCCGCATCAGTGCTCGATGCGAGCCGCTGTGTTTTTGCAAATAGGGTTTGGTTCGTCACCCGAGCAATTGTTTTATAAGGCGTAAATAGAAAATGCCTCCAAAACAAAGTGTTTCTCATCGTTTTTAATAGCCTTGATTGGCGGCGGTTATGTATAGTATAAGTGGAAACTATAGTTAACAAGTCTGTATTAGGGTGTGTCAGTATGCGGAAATAGACTATGTTTTTTCATCTTACAAACAGTCCTTAGTACAAAGACGGTTCCGCTGCAGTTTACAGATGTAGCGTAAACCGATATACTTATGAGAAAGAGAACGAAAAATGCAATAAAGCGGGAGGATAAGATGCGAATTTTGCGTCGGTTTTTTCGACAGACCGATTCGATTGTATTTAAAATCAGCGCAGTCATTGCCTCGATTTTGGCAGTGATGATCTTGCTGCTGCTGTATTACAATATTTATTCCTACCGCATCGCAACAGAAAATGTGGAGGAGCAACAGCGCCGCGTTATGAGCGTGCGCATTCAACAAATACGCGCAGTGTTTTCATCCGCTACAGCCACCCTCAATGAGCTGGCTTTAGACAATCTTGGCAAGGTAAACGCATTTCAGGGCAGCGGTGACTTTAAAAAGTATATCTCGTCCATGGACATGGCAGACATCCTTACCAAAAAAGCCGCCGGCAACACCGATATCTCCTGCCTGTATTTTGCCTATAAGGAAGAAAACATCTACCTGTTTCGCTACAACAGTGGGATAGCATGGCCACAAAAGTTTGCGATAGAGGAATACTTTCGCAGTAACACACCGCGGGAAAACGACGCGGCGTTAGGCACTTGGCACATTGTGCAGATGGCAGAGTCGTACTACCTGTTGCAAAACTACAGCATTGGTCATGCTGATATTGGGGTCTTGGTGGCGCTAGATAAATTTCTAGCACAGCCCGGTGAAATGGGGGACAATCGCTCGGTTTATATGCTTACCGATGAGGACGGCGCGGTGCTTGCCACCGAAAACAAAAACAACTTTCCCATTGGTTTGGCAATTGAAAACAGCAACGAACTGGTGTCTCATATTTATGCCGAGCACGCCGTGTTTACCGAGACGCTGCCCGGCTATGGGCTGCGGCTTTCCTGTGCCATTGCGCGCAAGGACATTTACAGGGGCGTTCAAACGATGCAGTTCATCCTTATCTTCATGGGGGTGCCGGCACTCTTTACGGTTATTGCGTCTAGCCGGTATCTAAACCGAAAGATTGTGCGTTCGGTCAAAAAGTTGATGGCTGCCACCGCACAGATTGAAAGCGGCAACATTGATTATCAGATCCCGATTGATGAGAAGGAGGCGCGTGAATTCGCCGCGCTCATCGGCTCCTTTAATAGCATGACCGAGGAAATCAAGGATCTAAAGATTCAAACCTACGAGGAAACGTTGGAACGAAAGAACGCGGAACTAAAATATCTGCAGATGCAGCTACGTCCGCATTTTTACCTCAATGCAATCACCACCATTTCCAGCCTTTCTATGAATGGAAAGAATGAGCAGATTCAGCAGTTTGTTGCGGCACTCAGCGCGTATCTGCGTTATCTTTTTACTGATAATCTGCACCAGGCTACCATAGCAAGTGAGGTACAGCATGCGGTGGATTTCATAAAGCTGCAGCAGATTCGCCATCCCAATCGTATTTTTTATTACCATTCGGTCGAACCGGATGTAGCAGACATCTCGGTACAGAAGCTTTTGTTTCAAACCTTTGTTGAAAATATCTTTAAACATGCGTTTGACGGAGAGAGTGGTATATCGGTGTTTATTCGCGCGCAAAAGATACAAAAGGACGATGAGACGTTTGCACTCATTACCATTGAGGACACCGGCTGCGGATTTCCGGCTTCATTGCTACAAGGCTCTCCGGGGGAGATGGAGAGCGTAGGTATCGCAAACATCTCCAAAACCTTGGCGCTTACCTATGGACGCGAAGGCCTGCTTGGGCTCTCCAACAACGAGCAGGGTGGGGCGCAGGTAGATATCTATATCCCTCTGCCGGCGTCGCAATAATAAGCGTTTAAGCAATAAACCGACTAACGATATCAATCAGCGTACAAGCAAGGCCTCTTCTACAGCAGAGCGGCACCGCTATTTACTATGGCGTATTGTGCTACCGCGACGCTCACCGCCGGAAAGGTATGTTTAAATGATGAATATTTTGATTGTGGATGATGACATCCCAACCACGCAGGCCATTTCAACTTCGCTTAATAAAATGCCGCTACAGCTGCAGTTTGTTTATGTTGCTTATAATGTAGTGGCTGCCAAAAGCTTGATTGAGCAGCACGAGATCGATATTGTAATTTGCGATATAGAAATGCCAAAATACTCCGGCATTCAGCTTATTGAATGGGTGAGGGAGCAAGGCTACGACATCGAATTTATCTTTCTTACCTGCCACGCCGATTTTGGCTATGCCACCAAAGCACTTCAATTTAAAGCCGATGCCTACATTACAAAGCCGCTCGATTTTGCTGTTTTACAGAATGCGCTTACCCAGGTGGTGGAAAAGATTCTTTACCGTCGGGAGTTAAAGCGACGCAGCGAGCTTGGCGAGCTGTGGTTAGACAACAAAACCCGCGTCGAAAACGCTCTGTGGCGCGAATTGCTGTTTTCAGATGCAATGGTACCCCTTCAAAACAGTAGAACCTACGAAGAGCATCGCAAGGCAAACATCAATCTGGATGGGATATACCGGCTGGTGCTGTGTTCGGTCATGGAAGCGCAGATAACCGAGCAGCACTGGGATCTGACTACCTTTCGCTACGCAGCGGGGAACATTGCGAGCGACATTCTATTTGGAGCACCCAACAATCCCCGGGTGTTCGATTACAGTCACAACGGCCGCATCTATATCACCGCGGCGGTAGACGATAAAAGTGAACACATCCTTACGCGTTGTGAGAACCTTTCTAAGGCTTATCAGAGCTATCTGCAGTGTGGTGCCATCGTGTATGTTGGACCTGTTTGTTCAATCAATGAGCTGTCTGCGCAGCGTCGCGTCTGGGAGCAAACCGACGAAAACAACGTTGCGCGGAGCATTGCGGTAGTCACGCAGACAGAGCAGGTTGCGGTACTTGGCACCCCCGATGCGCTGGATGTGGAGCGCGTGCAGGAGTTATTGGGGCAGGGGAATGCCGTTGAAGCGGTGAACCAGCTGCGAAAAACCTTGGAAAAGGCAAGCGGCAAAGGGCTGCTTTCTGCTCAAACGCTGCACAGCGCACATCAGGACTATATGCAGGTTATTTTTTCCTGCCTTTACAAAGAGAATATCCTTGCGCATGAGCTGTTTTTAGAGGAAGGTGCAAAGCAGTTGGAGCGTACCTGTGAGAATTCCCTTTTTGATCTGCTTAAATGGGCAAGCTTTGCCACGCAAAAAACGGTGGAGACCATTGCACAGGCGCGAAAAAGCGAAACGATTGTGGAAAGGATAAAACGCTTTGTAGAAGAAAATTTCGGTTCAGAGCTAAGCCGAGAAGACATTGCCCGGCATGTGTATCTATCCCCCGACTATGTGGCAAAGCTTTTTAAAGCAGAAACCGGCTACTTTTTAAAGGATTACGTCAACGAACGAAAAATCCACAAAGCAAAGCAGCTGCTGATAGAGGGAGAAATGAACATCAGCGAGATTGCGGGCGCTGTTGGGTTTGATAACTTTTCATATTTTTCCACCCTGTTTAAAAAGAGCACGGGTCATTCGCCCAGCCAGTATAAAAAACAGTTATGATTGTCCCCCGGGCATCCGGCTAGCTTTTGTTTTTGGTAATGGGGGCAACAATCACGGTAAATAGAAAACTCACTGCGGATAATCAAAAGCACAGGGGCAATCCTTCTTTTATAATAAGGTTAGCAGATTCCCGCAAAACGGCGGGAACAGAATGAAGGAGGAATACTATGAAAAAGTTAAAGTTTTTGTCATTGCTACTGGCTCTGGTTCTGTGTTTATCCGCGCTGTCCGCGTGTGCAACCCCCGCACCCAGCAGCAGTACTGATGGCAACACGCCATCCACACCCACAGCAGATGTGGAAACCGTCGTTATGTATCTGATCACCTTCAATAACATCCCCGATGATTATACTCGAGTGTCCGATGCCATCAACGAGCATATCGCAAAAACCTATCCCGATTCCAATGTGGCACTGGATCTTCGCCTGTTTAGCCCAGCAGATTACGACAACAAGATTAAGCTGGCGATGCAGAGTGGTACCCAGATGGACCTGTTCATTCCGCTGGATCTGCAGACCTACATTGCACAGAACATGTGCATGGATATCAGCACCCAGCTCGAGCAGTACGGCAAGGGTTTGACCGAAGCGCTCAACCGTGATTTTGGCGAGGACGCGTTCGATGTGGTGTCACAAAAGGGCGGCGTGTACGGTGTCCCGATTAACAAGGCAGTTGTTATTACCCCCACCCTTTCTTACAACAAGGCAATGCTAGAAGCAACCGGCTATAGCATCGATGATATCAACTCGGTGCGCGACCTTACGAAGGTTTATGCTAAGGTCAAAGAGCTATACCCCGATGTTTATCCCTTTGCACCTACTAACATGCAAGACTCCTACGTTTCCCTCCTGTGGGCAGGCGAGAAAAAGGTTGATCGCCTCGGCGAATCCAACTATGCCGCTGTAGCCGTGGGTGACGACAGCACCGTTGTAAACTTCTTTAACACCGACATCTTCAAGGAATATTGCCAGCTTATGCGCGATTGGTATCTCGCAGGCTACGTTCCTCAGGATATGGCTACCTCCACTACCGTTGCCGCCGAGTATGCAGCAGCGGGTCGTATGTTCAGCAGCTGGGCATCCTATTCCGGCATTAAATCTCAGAGTGACGACAGCGTGTTCAACATGCTCGTTGGAACAGAAGATTTTGGCTCCAAGTGGATTGCCCCCGCATATATGGACACCAAAACCAGCGGTCTTTCCATGTGCGTTTCCTCTACCAGCAAGGTGCCCGATGCGGCCGTTAAGCTGCTTGACATTATCTACACCGACGAATTTGTCATTAACACCATCCTTTACGGTATTGAAGGCACCGACTATGTAAAGGTAAGCGACCATGTTGTGGCGTTCCCCGAGGGTATGGACGCAAACACCGTACCATATACCGCATATCTTTGCAACGGCGTTATTGGTACAGAGCGTCTGCAGTGGGTAATGACCAGCGAAGAGCAGTATGAAGACAAGAATGCGGCGCTCGAAATGAACAATACCGCAGAGAGATCGCCCTTCTACGGCTTCAATTTCGATGCCGCTAAGGTAGTCAACGAACTCACCGCAATCTCTAACGTAATCAACCAGTATTATCCCGGGCTTGTATGCGGCAGCGTTGCGCCGGACGAAGCCATCCCTCAGTTTGTAAAAGCACTCGAGGATGCGGGTATCAATACGGTAATTGCAGAAAAACAGGCACAGCTTGATGCTTGGATAGCCGCCAACAAATAACCATACAACATGCAAAATGAGGTTGAACGGTCAGCCTCATTTTGCTTTAGGAGAACCATTATGATAAACACAGTTGCGAAACGACCGACACACAGTCAAGGCGCTAAGCGCCGTGCAGGCAAAAAGAACCTGACGTTGCTGTTGATTGCCGTGCCGGGGCTTGTTTACTTACTGATTAACAATTACATCCCCATGATGGGTATCTTCATTGCCTTTAAGCAGGTTGACTACTCCAAGGGCATCTTTGGCAGCGAATGGGCAGGGCTTGACAACTTCAAGTTCTTATTTCAAACCAAAGAGGCTTGGGTCATGATTCGAAACACGGTGCTCTATAATGTGACCTTTATTATTTTGGGCGCGATAGTTGCAGTGTTTATTGCCATTTTAATGAACGAAGTAAGCAAATACTTTTGCTCTAAGATATTTCAGTCCGGGCTAATCTTACCCAATCTAATCTCCATGGTGGTGGTGGCATACCTTGTGTATGCGTTTCTGAATCCCGAAACAGGCCTTGTAAACAAAACCATCTTAAGCGCATTAGGAAAAGAAGGCGTGAACTGGTATACACAGGCAAAGCATTGGCCCTTCATTTTGGTGCTGGTGCAGATGTGGAAATCAGCAGGATACTCCTCCATCATATATATCGCCAGTATCTCCGGCATCGACAAAGGGCTGTACGAGGCGGCAAGGCTCGATGGTGCGGGTAAGTTTAGGCAGATTATGAGCATTACACTACCCCAACTAAAACCCACTATTATTATGTTAACACTCATGAGCGTGGGACGACTGTTCGCGTCTGACTTTGGTCTGTTTTATCAGGTGCCTATGAACTCCGGCGCGCTGTTTAACGTCACGCAGACCATCGACACCTATGTCTACCGGGGTCTGATGAACTACGGAAACATCGGCATGTCCAGTGCTGCGGGTCTGTTCCAGTCGGTGGTGGGCTTTGTGCTGGTGGTAGGCGCCAACTGGATTGTGCGCAAAATCGAAGCCGACAGCGCTTTGTTCTAAAGGAGAGAATACAATGGGCAAATTAGAAACAAGAGGCGAGCGAATATTTCGTATTTTTTCGCTGGTGATTCTTGCAATCATTACAATCTGTGCGCTGCTGCCGCTTCTTTTAATTATCATCTCCTCGTTTACCGACGAGGCGGCGCTTGTAGCGAACGGTTACAGCTTTATCCCTAAAAAATGGAGCATGGATTCCTACCTGTATATGCTTCAGCAGTCTAACGTAATCTTTCGCGCCTACGGCGTGTCGATTCTGGTTACTGCGGTAGGCACGGTAATTAGCCTGGTGCTTACCACGATGGTTGCGTACCCCATGTCCCGCGCTGACTTTAAATATAAAAATGTGTTGGCGTTCATTGTGTTTTTCACCATGCTGTTCAACGGCGGTATCGTACCCAGCTACATTATGTGGACGCGGATTTTTCATATTAACGATACCATATGGGCGCTGCTCATCCCCAACTATTTGATGGGGGCCATGAACATACTGCTTGTGCGCAATTACTTTAAAAACAATATCCCCGCAGCACTTATCGAATCTGCACAGATTGACGGGGCAAATGAGATGCACATCTTGGCTCGCATCATGCTGCCGTTGGCTGTTCCAGTGAGCGTTACAGTAGGCTTGTTCACCGGTCTTGCCTATTGGAACGACTGGATGAACGCCCTGTATTATGTAGAGTCACCCAAGCTCTTTGGCATACAAAACCTGCTGATGCGAATGATGAATAACATTCAGTTCTTGGCTTCTGGGCAAGCGAGCGGAATAACGAGCGGGCAGTTAATCGCACTGCCCAGCAACGGAATCCGTATGTCTTTGGCGGTTATTGGTATCTTGCCGATTCTTGTAATCTTCCCATTCTTGCAAAAGTATCTGATTAAGGGCGTCATAGTGGGCGCTGTTAAAGGGTAAAAAGACAAGCTTAAGAGAATATCACTCAACCTCCTAAGACAACTTCGCACCAAGGCTTTACCTCAGGTAACGTTGCTGCGCTTTGCTTCATGGCGTATCGTGCCACCCGTGGCACCGGGCGCAGTGTATCGGAAAGGAATGGTCATAAGAATGAAAGCAAAAGACGTTGTAGCGCAGATTGTTAAGCACTCCGGTGTTTCACCCACACCGCCCAATACCTGCGACGGTTATAAGGCAGGGGACCCAGAGACGGAGGTAACGGGCGTTGTAACCAGCTTTATGGCTACAGCTAACGTAATTCGTGAGGCGGCGAGACTGGGTGCAAACATGATTATCACCCACGAGCCCACCTATTTTACAGGAAACGACACTGTAGATTGGTGCCAATCCGACCCGGTGTATCTTGCAAAGAAAAGACTGATTGAAGAGACCGGCATGGTCATTTGGCGAAACCATGATCTGATTCACATGACGCAGCCCGACGGCATCTACGATGGCTTTATCAAAGAGATGGGATGGCAGCAATACGCCCTTCCGCCGGTGGAAAAACAGTTTGGCGGCGAAGGCGGTATGCAGGGCTTCATCAAGGGCTTTCGCGATTATTATGACCTGCCCCAAACCACGTTGGGTCAGCTTGTGCAGGAATTTAAACAAAAGCTGCAGATGGAAACGCTGCGGATTATTGGCGACACTGCAATGCCCTGCTCGCGGGTGGGGGTTCTGGTGGGCGGTGGTAGCTTAGGCTTTGGCATAGAGGAGCTGCCCATGCAGATTATGGAGGAAAAGGGCATCGATGTGCTTGTGTGCGGCGAAATTACGGAATGGACTACCTGCGCCTACATGGGCGATGCCTTGCAGCTTGGTCTGCCCAAAGCCATGATTGTGCTGGGGCATGAGCGAACCGAGGAGTGGGGTATGAAGCACATGTGCTCATGGCTCGAGGAGCTGCTGACCGTTCCAGTGCATTTTGTGGATGCAAAAGAGCCCTTTACCTATCTGTAAAAAAGGGAGAAAGGTTGAAAGATAACCGCTCAACCTTTATAATAATAACTGTGTTAAGCACAGCTCCTACTGCGACAAAACCGCATCGATATTTTTATATGTTCAAGGTGTTTTGTGCCCTTGCGGCGCAGGGCGCCGGAAAGGGATGGTTATCACCATGGCTATCTTTAATATTACGATGTTTTCCAATACGCTTCATCGCCTTACCGAGCTGACGGCGATCTTGCCGGTGGAAAAAAACAAGGGTCTGCCGCCGGAGCTTCAGACGCAAAGCGACGGACCGCTTAAAACGGTTATGCTTCTGCACGGATTTTCGGGTATTCATACCGACTGGCTGTATGGCTCCCGAATCCAGCAGCTTGCGATGAAGCACCACATTGCGGTGATTTGCCCAAGCGGTGAAAACAGCTTTTATGTGGACGACGCGCACAGAGACGCGATGTATGAGCAGTATCTTTGTGAGGTGCTGGAGTTTGCCCGTGACGTGTTCCCCCTAAGCCGTAAAAAGGAAGACACCACCATCGGCGGTCTATCCATGGGCGGCTATGGCGCCATACTGAACGGTCTAAAACACCCCGAGTTGTTCGGCAATGTCATTGCGCTTTCCTCTGCGCTGATTACCGATAAGCTGGCAGCACAGACCGAGCAGCATGGCAATCCTATGGCAAGCGCCGCGTATTTCGACCACGTATTCGGCAAGCCTGAGATTATCCGCGGAAGTGACCGTGACCCCAAGCATCTGGCGAAGACACTGGCGGAAGCAAACGCCGAAATCCCCCGTATCTTTATGGCATGCGGCACCGAGGACTTTTTGTACCACGAGAACAATGACTTTAGTGCCTTTTTGGAGGAAGTCAAGATACCGCACGTTTATCTCACTGGCCCCGGCGTACACGACTGGGCGTTCTGGGATGCCCATATTGAAAAGGGTCTGGACTGGGTATTTACAACGAAAGAGTAAACAACACATAGAACAGCAAAAAACCTGGAACGCAGCGGCGTTCCAGGTTTTCTTTTAATGCGAAATGTTATCGGGGTGCAAACAGCGAAGGGTAACCTAGTTCTGAGGTATCCATATACGCGCGGGTGGAGCGCTCGCCCTTTTGTGCCAGCATGGTATTTAGCTTCGCCAAAACGGCAGTCTCCTGCGGGGAAGCGGCGTGGATGGTTGTACCCAGATCCAGATGAGTGAAAAGTCCTTCACAGCGGGGCCATTCTACCTCGGTGTTCGTACTATTTGGGCAGCCGGTTTTAATAAAGTTTACCCAGTATGCCATAAGCTGCGTGCCAAACGCGCGCTCTGCCTCGTCCATTCCGGCGGGGTTGATGACGCAAGGCTCGGTTCGTCCAAACAAATACGGAAGCTCGGAGGAATGGGTGCTGCCCAGTCGTTGTCCGCGCTCACCTGCATCGGGACGCGATTTATAGTACACATAGGAGGCAACACCCTTTTGTGCCCCCGCCACACCTAAGCGTGCTGCGGATAGGAACATCAGATCGCTTAGCAGTTTCAGCACACTTTTTAACGTCTCGCCGCTGCTCTCGTGAGGGTAATGGGCAAGAAGCTCGGGTACCAACTCTGCAGGGAACACCTTGTTAATATAACGCTCGAACGCTTCGGAAGTAATCGCAATGTCATGCGGTACTCCAAACGATCCAAACTCCTCGGTGGTAAAGCCCACAATAAAGTTCATCGGGTTAAATCTGCCCGAAGAAAATAGTTCATACGGAGAATCGGGCAATACATAACCATCGATGCAGTAGTTGGGGGTGTAGGGCACACGCAAGCTCGCCTCGATTAGGTCGCAGCCGTCCATAGCGCGCAGCTCGGCGATGCTTTTGCAGGCAACGGCTTCGGCAAACGCCACACCATCCTGCTCCATCTCGTCGCGGGGCTTTGCGTCCATCATGCCGCCCAAAAGTGGGCAGCCACTCTGCATGATAACCTGACTGCACAGACCGGTAACCAGCGGCGACATCAGCAGACAAGAGGTTCCCACCGAGCCGCCCGATTGTCCACCTACGGTAATGCGCTGGGCATCGCCGCCAAATCGGTCGGCGTTTTCATGTAGCCACAAAAGTGCTTGACGCATATCCAAGATGGCGTAGTTGCCGCTGCTGCCATAGGGTGCCTCGGCGGTTAATTCGGGGTGGCACAAAAAGCCGAACAGACCCAGACGGTAGTTGATGGTAACCACCATCATGCCCTGCTCGGCAAGGCGCTCGCCTTCAAAAAAGGGTGCCATTCCCGTGCCTGCCACCATACCGCCGCCGTGAATCCACACAAAGATGGGCAGTTTTTCGTCCGGGGCCTTGGCGGGTGTCCATATGTTTAGGTACAGGCAATCCTCACTGTCCATCTTAGCCGAAAGCTCAAAGTCCTCGCTGGGCCAGTGTGCCCGTCCGTCGGCCTGCAATGCACCGCCGGAGAAGCGATCCGCCATGCGTACGCCAAACCAGCGTGCCGGCGGCTCTGGCGCCTTCCAACGCCTATCCCCAAGCGGCGGCGCCGCATAAGGAACCCCTCGAAATACCTTGAGGTCGCCTTCTGTTGTGCCCTGCAGAACGCCTTGTTTTACGGTCACCCGCGCTTGGTCAAATGTCTGTTTCAAAAGTGAAGCCCCCTTCTGTTATTAATATCTTCACTATACCGCACTGCTTGAGCAGCCGCATTTGTTTAACCGCGCAGTTTTTTTGTTTTCAGGCACAGGGTTGTTAAAAACCACGCATTATCAGTAGCGCATAAGCGAAAAACTGTTTATAATGGATGCAATAGAGTGTATCTATCGACCATACAAGTTTTGGCGCAACGAGAATAAAGAAAGGAAGATGAAATATGCAGCTAGAAGCAAGCCTATTAATGAAACTTCATGTAACGCTTGGGGAAGTACAGTTTGTGGGGGGCACACCCGGGCGCGAGCTGTGCATCATTCCCATTACGGGCGGACGATTTGAGGGGCCACTTCTGCGCGGACAGATTTGTGCAGGCGGGGCGGATTGGAACACGCGTATCTCAACGACGCGTTCTCACGTATTTGCGAAGTACTGGATTAAAACGGACGATGGTGTAATGATTAGCGTGCAAAACGAAGGGGTTATCGATGCTTCTGCCGACGCGCGAATCAAAACGGTGCCACGCTTTGAGGTAAGTAGCCAAAGCCCTTACGCCTTTTTGAATTCGGGCGTATATGTGGGGGAATTAACGGCAGGCAGTGAGCCAAACAGCGTAGATATCACCCTATATCAGTTGGCATGACACACGGTATCGAAGCTAGAGCGAACAATTAAGAACATGCGTGTACTGAAGAACAATGTAACGCATTTCAGAATTACTTAGTATTAGAATAATACCACAGACCCCCCGATTATTAAGCGGGGGGTCTGTGGTATTAAGTGGCACCAATAGAATCAGGGGTCAACTCCTGACGCAAACTGTACCTGCAGGTGTGTTGCGTCCGAGCTATCGGTAAGTTCCATTTTTAATAACTTTTTCGTAAACTATAAAAGCGCATCTTCAATATCGTAAAGAACATCATCAGAAAGGGCATAGCCTGAGGCCTTTACATTTTGCTCAACCTGTTCTGGTCTGCTTGCGCCGATGAGCGCGCTTGATATGTTTTGCAGGCGAAGTACCCACGCAAGTGCAAGCTGAGCCATTGGGATGCCGAGACTGTCCGCTATAGCCGCAATCTTGTTTACCTTCTCAAAGGTTGTTTCATTTAAGTAACCCTTAATAAAGTAGTTCATCTTATCGTTGGCGGCACGGCTGTCTGCAGGGATGTCATGAAGGCTTTTGTACTTTCCGGTCAGAAGTCCCTGCGCAAGCGGCGAGAACACCACCTGACCGATGCCGTTTCTTTCGCTGACGGGGATGACCTCCGCCTCGATTTTGCGGTTCAGCATGCTGTACTGGGGCTGGTTTACTACAAAACGGTTAATCAGGTTCTTATCGGCGATGCGCATCGCTTCCTCAATCTGAACTGCCGACCATTCACTGATGCCCGCGTACATAATCTTGCCCTGACGAATCAGATCATCAAAGGCGCGAAGCGTCTCCTCAACGGGTGTTTCGGGGTCATAACGGTGACAGTACAGGATATCCACATAGTCCTGCTTTAATCTTTTTAAGCTGGCATGTGCAGATTCCATGATATGTTTTCTTGATAATCCCCGGTCATTGGGTCCGTCGCCCATGGGGAAAAAGACCTTGGTTGCCAAAACGTACGAGCTTCGCTCGTATTTGCCCAGAGCCTCGCCCACCACCTTTTCGGCTTCGCCTCGGTTATATACATTGGCGGTGTCAAAGAAGTTGATGCCAAGTTCATAGGCCTTATCAATGGTTTTGATTGCGGTTTCGTTCTCCACCGCGTTGCCGTAGGTCAGCCAGCTTCCAAGGCTAATCTCGCTTACCTTCAGTCCGGTGTTACCCAGTCTTCTGTATTGCATGGTTGTATTCCTCCAATTCAATTATCTGTTGTAGCCAAAGCGTGTGCCTGCCAATGAGCTCCATACAGCATCACATGCCGCTAAGACCTCCTGATTCAAGAAATCACCCTCAAGCGTAGCAATGTTCTGCTCAATCTGGGCTAGCTTGCTCACGCCGCTGATGATGCTTGTGACACCCGAGCGGCTTGCGCACCACCTCATGGCAAGCTGTAACACACTCATGTTGTGTGCTGCCGCAATCTCGGTTAGTTTTTCCACAGCGGCAAAGTTATCATCCGACCAATAGCGTTTATAGTACATCTCGTTACCTGCAAAGCGGGTATTCTCTGCGGGTTTACCCGGGCGGTGTTTTCCTGCGAGAAGTCCGCCTGCGATGGGGTTATATACCGCCATACCCAGCTTGTGTGCCTGCAAAAAGGGAACCAGCTCGGTTTCAATGCCGCGCGTAATCGCATTGTAGACGTTTTGGGTGATGATTGGGGTGATATAGCCCCGCTTATCGCAGACCGCCAGCATATCCGCAATCTGCCACGCGGCAAAGTTGCTTACCCCAATATATCTAATTTTTCCTGCCTTGACAAGCCCGGTCATCGTCTCTAGTGTTTCCTCAATCTCTGTTTCGTAGTCGGGGCCATGCAGGTAGTACACATCGATATAGTCCGTGTCCAGGCGGGCGAGACTGGCATCCACGGAGGACAGGATATTGCGGCGGGAAAGCCCCTTGTCATTGAGCTTGTCGCCCATCTGACCAAAGACCTTTGTGGCAAGAATAATGTCGTCACGTCGGTTCTTTAGTGCCTTTCCAACGATGCGCTCACTTTCGCCCTGATTGTATACGTTTGCTGTGTCCCAGAAATTCACGCCTTGTTCAAAGGCGTAGTCCATGATGGCAAGGCTGTCGGCTTCATTAGTCTGCCCGCCAAACATCATCGTGCCAAGGCTAAGTGCCGATACCTTAAGGCTTGTGCCCGGAAGATTGTTGTATTTCATCGTTGAGACCAGTCCTTTCTGGCGTCAAGCGCCGTGAGAAATCATTCACCCACAGCTTGCTAAAAGCCGGTTTGTTACCATGCGTAGGCTTCCGGCGCGGCTCCGCCCGGACCAGGGAATATCTCGTCAAGCTTTCTAAGCACATCGTCACTTAGCGCAATCTCCACTGCACGAAGCGAATTCTCAAACTGCTCCAAGGTTCTTGGCCCAATGATGGGTGCGGTTACTGCGGGGTTAGAAAGCAGCCATGCCAGCGCGACGTTGGACTGGCTCTCTCCAAGTTCCTTGCACAGTGCTGCGTATGCCATAAGCTGTGCACGCTGCGGCTCAGTCAGGTTCTTCGCCGCTTCTGCCGTGCGGTCACTTCCAGCTACAGGGGTAAGCGCATTACCGCTTAATAAACCGCCCCCAAGCGGGCTCCAAGGTATTACCCCAAGACCAAGCTCCTGCGCCGCGGGTAGAACCTCAAGCTCTGGCAGCCTGCACACAAGGCTGTACTTATGCTGCTCGCTGACAAGTCCCAAAAAATTACGCTTATCGGCCATTGCCTGCGCGTACGCAAGATGACGCGCGCCAAAGTTGCTGGAGCCGACGTAATACACCGTTCCCTGATTGATGAGTGCCTCAAACGCGCCCCAGATTTCCTCCCACGGGGCATGGCGCTCGATATGATGCATCTGGTAAAGCTCCACACGGTCTGTCTGCAGCCGCTTCAGTGAGCCCTCGAGATGTCTGCGAATCTTGTAGGCAGAAAGCCCGCGAGCACCGTTTGGTCCGTCGTTTTCGTCGCTCATGTCACCGTAAACCTTTGTGGCAAGCACCACTTTTTCGCGTCTGCCGCCACCTTGGGCAAACCAGCGACCCATAATCTCCTCCGTCCAGCCGCTGTGCCCATTGTTCGGATTGCCGTAAACATTTGCTGTATCAAAGAAATTCACGCCCGCGTCAAGCGCCTTATCCATAATGGCAAAGGCCTCTTTTTCGTCTGTGCGCGGTCCAAAGTTCATCGTTCCAAGGCAAAGGCGACTTACCTTTAAACCGGTTCTTCCCAAATAAGTATATTGCATGTGTAACCCTCCTAAAAGTTCTTGACATCGTACGAAAAGATGCTGTACGATAATCATAAACCTTAACGTCAACTCTAAGTCAAGAGCAAATTACATACAAAGCGGAGGTGCCCGTTATGGGGTATACAGTGAAGATGGTGGCGGAGAAAACGGGGCTTAGCCCACACGTCCTGCGGTATTACGAGAAAGAAGGGCTGTTGCCACACATTAAAAGAACCCAAAGTGGCATTCGCCAATATATGGACGCCGATCTGGAATGGCTTGGTTTAATCTGTTGCTTAAAGAATACAGGCATGTCGATTAAACAGATTCGGGATTTTGTGAATCTTAGTACGCAGGGTCCCCAAACACTCAAGGCGCGATGCACGATGCTGCTTGCCCACAAAAAAGAGGTGGAGAAGCACATCGAAGAAACCAACAAACATCTTGAGCGGGTCTCTCATAAAATCGCTTACTTTACAAAGCAGTATGAAGAGTATTGCCTTGATGAAACGATTGGTGAAGAGGGGATAGGGTTACCGCAAACAGTATCGGTTTTTTGATGTTCTGTTATTCCTAAAGCGGCATCAACTCACGGCAATCTGCACCACTTCGATTCTTACATGAAGATAAAAGCAAGGCATCGCCTTTTGCATCATCCACTCAAGATAAATAGAGTGTTACAATCGCACGATGTTATCTTTTGCGGGATGCAAACTTATCCATAAAGGTTAACATCTCTATCAATCGTTCCACAAGAGTATCGTTAATACTGGACCAACGATAACCATAACCAGGAAAATAAGGGCATAAACAATGTTGTTCTCCGCCATGACTTACCTCAATTGCAGCAAGCGGGCGGGCACCGGTTTTGTCGGTCTGAACACAATACCTACAACCATCGCATTTTTTTGTGTGCGTTACAATAAATTGCTTAACACTGTTATCCGCCGTCTCAAAACCCTCTAGGAATGGCTTAAAACTAGAAGGTATGCACAAACCAAAAATAACTGGATTTTTAAAGCAAGCGTCATATCGTACCGATATACCTGTGTGTTTGATCTTATACTCAAATCCACCATTCGGCGGTTCGCTGCTCCATATAGGGTTTGCGTAAGTCAGTGATAGCTTGCAGTTACTACCTGTGATATCGTAGATATCAAATCTTTTGTATCCCTGAGTAACCATCCAGCTTTCCAGCTTACGAAATGCCGCTTCCCCAACTAGGCGTGCGTAGATATCAGATGTGTATGGGTGATTCTTATTAAAAAGGCAAAATGAAAAGTGGGTCAACCCGCCGTCAATACGGTTAGACATCCAAATCCATGCGGGAGATAGATTGGTAATATCGTTGATTCCGAGTTTTAAGAGGATATTGCTTTGCCGTCTATTCAACTTCACCTCTAAACCTTGACCAATTAGGAATAAATTCTTTAGCAATATATCTATCGTATTACTAAACTTATTCATGTTTACCTGCAGTTCAGGTTTGCCGTAAGAGGACTTAATATAACCGGGATACGCGTCATCTTCATGAAGGGAAGATACAAAAAGCAAAGGCTCATTAAAGGCTAACTGATAAAGATTCTTAATTAAGTGATAGAACTTCTCTTGTTCAGATACACTGATACTTGCATTGTCATCAGGAACAAATGGAGCAAGCAAATCTAAATAAGACTGTGCTATTCGTTGTTCTAAACTCTCAAATGTCATTTTAAAACTCCTTTTATGTTAAAATAAACATAGGTTAACTGGAATTGATTTCCGTATTTATAATATACCATAAATAAAAAGGATGACAAGATACAGTGTTGCATCTTGTCATCCTAATTTCGTTTTGGTGCGCCCGACTGGATTCGAACCAGCGGCCTTTAGAGTCGGAGTCTAACGCTCTATCCAGCTGAGCTACAGGCGCATATTATTAGCGCAAAACGTTTATAAAGCTTAACGCAAAAAATAGTATAGCATAGTTACGACTAAATGAAAAGTGGTATTGTGCAGCCTAGGCAAAAAACAATGAATCAGGCAATCAAACCATAAACTCAAAAACTTGTGTCGAGGCAGGCGAAAAAACTTGCAAATTTGGCATGGTTGTGATATCATCATTAAAGATGTGTTTGACTGGTGTAATGCCTGTCTTATTAACAATATCGGAGGTGCCTTTCGTTGGGCGGAATTGAAATTGCGGGTGCGATCCTATTAATTCTCGCAAGCATACTGTTGACTTTACTTGTATTGGTGAAGGATGACAAGTCAGACGGAATGAGCGCAATCATGGGCGGTTCCAGCAGCGATTCTTATCTCGGTAAAAACCGTGGCAGAACGCTTGATGTTGTTCTGGGTCGCTGGACCAAGGTTGTTGCGATTGTGTTCTTTGTGCTTGTGCTTGCGGTAAATATCAGCCTTATTTTTATTAAATAGGTTGTGTACCGCTGAAGAATATCGGTAAACGAAAGCTCTGCGATGTTCGCAGGGCTTGTGTTTTTGTTATTAGAAGGTTTTGTGGGTGCCTATCGACGCATAACTGCGTCATCCGCACACATTAATATATTATAACAGTAAGACTTTATCGGAATTTAGAAGGTTTTCCGTCGGCAGAACAGCAAAAATGTGATTTGACAAAAGGAAGTGTATTTTATAAAAACCTCAATCATTAAGGGATTATCCAAGCAGAAAAGCTTTATACCGCGCATGGAACTCGCTAAGCGAATCGGCATTGCAAAAAGTGATGTAAAGCGCTTTAACGATCAACTAAACGCGATGATTCAAAGCGGCGAGATCATCGAAAAAAAAGATAAGATTGCGCTGTCCAGCAAGCTGGGGCTGAAACCAGCCACCATCGTAAAGCTATCTGGGCGGTTTGGCTTCGCGCGCGAACTTGATAATCCAACCGATTATTTTGTACCTGGGCGCGCCTTCATGGGTGCACTGGTGGGCGACAGCGTACTGCTTAAGCCCATGCCGTCCCGCGGGGAATCCCCCGAGGCGGAGGTGTATCGTGTTGTGTCCGAGGGCGACGGCTTGCTCAGTGGCGTGTTTCGCAGTGAGAAGGACGGCAATTATGTGTACCCCGACTCCATGCCCAACATCGGCATTCGCATTGTAAAGGGTGGTGCGGGCGATGCGCGGGAAGGGGATAAGGTGGGTATCTCCATCGTCTCCCGCGGCGCGCGTCATTCCGAGCACCGCGGCAAGGTGGAAACGGTGTTTGGCAGCAGCGATACGGCGGCGGCATGTGCGCTTGCGGTGCTCTCCGAAAACGGGATAACGATAGATTTCCCCGAAACGGTGCTCGCACAAGCGAGAGAGGTTGCTCAAACACCGATTAGCGAGCAGGACATCGCATCGCGCCTTGACCTGCGGGATGAACCGATCTTTACGATAGACGGCGCCGACACAAAGGACATTGACGATGCCGTAATGGTGCAGAGAACCCCGAACGGGTTTACCTTAGGGGTTCATATCGCGGATGTCTCGCACTATGTAACCGAAGACTCGCCGCTCGATGACGAGGCGTTTGAGCGCGGCACATCGGTTTATTTTGCCGACCGCGTGGTGCCTATGCTGCCCAAGGAGCTGTCAAACGGCATCTGCTCGTTAAACGAGAAAGAGGATCGCTTGGCATTCTCCTGCCTGATGGAGATGGATAAATCGGGTGTGATGAAGCAGTTTCGCTTTGCCAAAACGATTATCCGTTCCCGCGTCAAAGGGGTGTACAGCGAAATCAACAGCCTGTTTGATAATACGGCGGATGATAAGTTAAAAGAAAAATATGCACCCGTTCTCGCAAGCCTGCCCGCCATGAAGGAGCTTGCCGTTTTGCGTATGCGCCAAGGCGCACTGCGCGGCGTACCCGAGCTAGAGACCACCGAAACCAAGATTATTATCGGTGAGGATGGTACGGCAGTCGGGCTTGAGCCGCGCACACGCGGCTTCGCCGAGGAACTGATTGAGGAGTTTATGCTGTGCGCAAACGAGGCGGCGGCAACCCTTGCACAGCAGCAAAAGCTGCCCTTTGTTTACCGTGTGCACGAAAGTCCTGCGCCAGAAAAGATAGACGCGCTGATGCAGACGCTGAATCTTCTCGGCGTCAAAGTCCCGAAAATGGGTACAACCGTTTCCCCCAAGGCGCTTGCCGAAGTGCTCAAGCGGGTAGACGATCAACCAATCAAGCGCATTGTGCACAATCAGGTGCTGCGCTCAATGGCAAAGGCGCGCTACAGTGAAGAGCCGATAGGGCATTTTGGGCTGGTGCTTGAGAATTACGCGCACTTTACATCACCCATCCGCCGTTATCCCGACCTTGCCATCCACCGCATCCTAAGTGCTCATACCGCAGGCTACGCTTCCGCCGATATTGAAAAACGGTATTTCCGTTATGTTAAGTCGGCGAGCCTATCCTCCAGCAACAGCGAGCTACGCTCCATGACGGCAGAGCGCGGCTGCAACGATTGCTACAAGGCGGAATATATGCGCAGGCATATTGGCGAGCAGTTTTTAGGCGTCATCTCCTCAGCGGCGCAGCACGGCATCTATGTGGAACTTGCAAACACCGCCGAGGGGCTCATTCATGTTGATCGTTTTCCGCCGGGCAACTACGAGTATGACGGGCGCATGCAGTTCACCGAGCTTGCGAGCGGTCGCCGCCTGCGGGTTGGCGATACGATTTCCGTCATTGTTTCAGGTGTTAATGTTGCGCAGGGCAACGTCGACTTTGATTTTGCAACGGTAATTGAACCATAATCCTACCGACTTTAATAAATAACGGCGGCTTTGGGTTTCATCCAAAGCCGCCGTTATGCTGTTTGTTATGTTATTAGTACGCGATGCCCTGTGCCTTCATGGCCTCGGCAACCTTTAAGAAACCGGCGATGTTAGCGCCCGCAACGAGATTGTTCGTAAAGCCGTATTCGGCTGCAGCATCAAACGAATGATGGAAGATGTTCTCCATAATGCCCTTAAGCTTTGCGTCAACCTCCTCAAATGTCCAGGAGTAACGCATCGAGTTCTGGCTCATCTCAAGACCAGAGGTAGCAACGCCGCCTGCATTGGCAGCCTTAGCAGGTCCAAACAGAACGCCCGCCTTTAAGAATGCCTCAACCGCTTCGGGGGTGCTGGGCATGTTTGCGCCCTCGGCAACCGCGATAACGCCGTTTGCAATCAGTGCCTCTGCTGCCTTGCCATCCAGCTCGTTCTGGGTCGCGCAGGGAAGGGCAATGTCGCATTTGATGCTCCAGATACCCATGCAGCCCTCGTGGTATTCAGAGCCGGGCACACGAGCGGTGTACTCAGATATTCTTCCGCGCTCCACCTCTTTAATCTGCTTTACAACATCAAGGTTTACGCCGTTCTTATCGTAGATGTACCCGCCCGAGTCGGAGAGCGCAACCACAGTTGCTCCAAGCTCGGTCGCCTTTTGCGTCGCGTAGATGGCAACGTTGCCCGAGCCGGAAATGACAACGGTCTTGCCCTTCATCGTCTCGTTCTTCATGCAGCGCATCATCTCGTCAGTGAAGTAGAGCAGACCATAGCCGGTGGCCTCGGTTCTTGCAAGCGAGCCGCCGTAGGTGAGCCCCTTGCCGGTCAGAACGCCGGTGAACTCATTGCGCAGGCGCTTGTACTGCCCGTACATAAAGCCAATCTCACGTCCGCCTACGCCGATATCACCCGCGGGAACGTCGGTGTCCGCGCCGATGTGCTTGGAAAGCTCGGTCATAAAGCTCTGGCAAAAACGCATAACCTCTCCGTCTGACTTGCCCTTGGGGTCAAAGTCCGAACCGCCCTTGCCGCCGCCCATGGGTAGCCCCGTCAGGCTGTTCTTGAAGATCTGCTCAAAGCCAAGGAACTTGATAACAGAAGCCGTAACGGAAGGATGGAAGCGAAGGCCGCCCTTGTAAGGACCGATGGCAGAGTTAAACTGAACACGGTAGCCGCGGTTCACCTGCACCTTGCCGCTGTCGTCTACCCACGAAACACGGAAGCAGATGAGCCTTTCCGGCTCAACAATTCTGTCGGCGATACCCGATTTTACAAGGTCGGGTCTTTTTTCAAGAACAGGCTCGAGGGATTCAAGAACCTCTTTGACAGCCTGCAAAAACTCCGGTTCGCCCGCATTTCTTGCGGCGACCTTGTCGTACACGCCCTGAACATACGCGTTTTTAAACATTTTATTACCCCCAATATTTACTAAGCTTGTTTGTAAAAACGATATAACCTATATACGTACCCAACATGGTGTGATGATTACCAGCCGGACGGACAGGTCTCTCCTCATCAAGGAAAAACCACAACCAAGGCCTTTTGCGAAGGATTTGGTTTGCGTTTTTTCATTTTACAAACTGAACCTGAGTTTTAGTATAATTGTTTTGAAGACTATTTGCAAGAATATCATTTAACTTTTTTTAACTTTTAATTACGATTAATGGTAAATATAGAATTAAAAAACTAATATTTGACACAACTGTAACCGAGTAGAAACTGCATGATTTGATTATAAATCCTGCAAAACGGCAGATATCGAGCCAAAAATCGAACACAAATATATGGTAATCATTTCACCGACGTTATTGATTTTACCAGTTTAATGTGCTATAATTCAAATTGTATCATGCATGAATGGTAGCTGTAGTTTGTTATGGGTACTCTTTGTGCGGAGGGCTGTCAGATACTGTGCGGTGACAAGCTCTTGTTCTGATAAAAAACAAATGCCGGAGCACAGCGGCGGAATGGGTGATGGATCATGTATTGCAAAAACTGCGGCAATGAACTGTTTCAGGGTGCAAGTGTTTGCACACAGTGCGGCGCTTCTGTGGGCGGAGGCTCAGGCTATTGCCCCAACTGCGCACAACAGTGCGATCCGCTTGCTGTCGTGTGCGTAAAGTGCGGCTATCAGCTTTCTGGTCAACCGATGGCTCCCACGGGAACCGAGCAGAAGAGCAAGCTGGTTGCCGGTCTTCTGGGCATCTTCCTTGGCGCGCTTGGTATACATAATTTCTACCTTGGCTTTACCGGCAAGGCGTTAGCGCAGCTCCTAATCTCATTGCTTTCCTGTGGGTTCCTTTCTCCTGTATCAGGGATATGGGGTCTTATCGAAGGTATTATGATTCTTACGGGCAGCACGAACGTAGACGCAAAGGGTATCCCGCTTAAGGAGTAATCTTTCGTCAAACCAAATTGGTTACGGAGCACTGAAGGATGGAAAACATTCTTCGGTGCTTTTTGTTTGACAAGCTGCGTATTAAACGTTACAATATTCAGTGCGAGTAAACCAGACTGTGGCGCGCGCTTTAACCGCGTGTGAGGAAAGTCCGAGCTCCATAGGGCAAGGATAACGGCTAACGGCCGCCGGAGGCGACTCTAGGGAAAGTGCAACAGAGATATACCGCCAGCTTCGGCTGGTAAGGGTGGAAAGGCGAGGTAAGAGCTCACCGGCGCGCAGGCGACTG
>JAEZVA010000077.1 GCA_023443315.1 Bacillota bacterium
GCGTGCAGCGGTCCTCAGGATACCGCGTATCTGTTTGACCGGTTTATTGATTTGATGAAGGAGGCAAAATAGGTATGCCAAGACGCGAAGACATCAAAAAGGTACTGGTCATCGGTTCGGGTCCCATCGTAATTGGGCAGGCGGCCGAGTTTGACTATGCGGGCACACAGGCCTGCCGCGCTCTGAAGTCCGAAGGGCTTGAGGTCGTGCTCATTAACTCAAACCCCGCTACCATCATGACGGATAAGGCAATGGCCGACAAGATCTACGTAGAGCCGCTTACCCTTGACGTGGTAAAGCGTATTATAGAGATGGAAAAGCCCGACAGCCTGCTCAGCACACTGGGTGGTCAAACGGGGCTTACCCTCTCCATGCAGCTAGCCAAAGAGGGCTTTTTGGATGCGCAGGGCGTACGTCTATTGGGTGCCAATCCCGAAACCATCCACAAAGCGGAGGATAGACAGGCGTTTAAAGACACCATGATTGAGATCGGCGAGCCGGTCATCCCCTCCCGCGTAGAGACGACGGTAGAGGGTGCTTTGGAGTTTGCCGAGGAGATTGGTTACCCCGTTATCGTTCGCCCCGCCTTTACCTTAGGAGGCTCGGGCGGCGGCATCGCACAGGACAAAGAGCAGCTGCTTGAGATTGCCACCAACGGGCTGCGCCTGTCTCCCATCACACAGGTGCTGATTGAAAAGTGCATCTCGGGCTGGAAAGAAATCGAGTTTGAGGTAATGCGCGACAGCAAGGACAACGTAATTACCGTCTGCTCGATGGAAAACTTCGACCCCGTAGGCGTTCACACCGGCGACTCGATTGTCGTCGCCCCCGCACAAACCCTTGCCGATAAGGAATACCAGATGCTGCGAACGGCGTCTTTAAATATCATCTCCGCGCTGAAGGTAGAGGGCGGCTGCAACTGCCAGTTTGCAATGCACCCCACCAGCTTTGAGTATGCGGTTATTGAGGTAAACCCCCGTGTGTCGCGTTCCTCCGCGCTCGCCTCCAAGGCGACGGGCTACCCCATTGCCAAGGTGGCGTCTAAAATCGCCATCGGCTATTCGCTAGATGAAATTAAAAACGAGGTCACAGGCAAGACCTGCGCCTGCTTTGAACCGGCACTCGATTATATTGTAGCCAAGTTCCCCAAATGGCCGTTTGACAAGTTCGTGTATGCCGAGCGAACCCTCGGCACGCAGATGAAGGCGACGGGCGAGGTCATGAGCATCGGCGTAAGCTTTGAGCAGGCAATTTTAAAGGCGGTACGCTCGATTGAGCTTGGGCTTGATACGCTGCGGCTGCCAAAGCTTGCCGCAAAAACAGACTCGGAGATCGCCGAGCTTGTCACCCACTGCGACGACGAGCGCATGTTTGTGCTGTTTGAGGCAATCGGGCGCGGCATGGATCTTGAGTGGCTGCACGAAACCACGATGGTGGATATGTGGTTCTTACACAAGATGAAGCATCTTGCCGACTTTGAGCAAACCCTTGCGTCAAGCAAGCTGACCGACGAGCTGTACCTTAAGGCGAAAAAGCTAGGCTATCTGGACAAAACGATTGCGCGCCTTTCGGGGCAGACCATCGCAAAGCCCCGGTTTGCGTCCTATAAGATGGTTGATACCTGTGCCGCGGAGTTCTCTGCCGACACGCCGTACTTCTACTCCACCTACGACGACGAAAACGAGGCGCGGGAGTTTATTGACGCGCACCCCACCGACAAAAAGAAGGTAATCGTGTTCGGCTCGGGTCCCATCCGCATCGGGCAGGGCATCGAGTTTGACTACTGCTCGGTGCACTGCGTGTGGTCGCTGAAGGAGGCAGGGTACGAGGCGGTTATTATCAACAACAACCCCGAAACCGTTTCAACCGATTTCGACACCTCCGACCGCCTGTACTTCGACCCGCTTACCCCCGAGGACGTGCGCTCGGTCATTGAAACCGAAAAGCCGTGGGCGGTTGTGGTTCAGTTTGGCGGGCAGACCGCGATTAAGCTGACCAAATACCTGAGTGAGCTGGGTGTAAAGATACTCGGCACCAGTGCCGATAGCGTCGACGCCGCGGAGGACAGGGAGCGTTTTGACGCGCTGCTCGAGCGCTGTCGCATCCCGCGCCCGCGCGGCACCACCGTTTACACCACCGAGGAAGCCGCCGAAGCGGCGCGCAAGCTCGGTTACCCCGTGCTGCTGCGCCCATCCTACGTGCTGGGCGGACAAAACATGATTATCGCGTACGGCGAGAAGGATGTTCTTGAGTACATGGACATCATTACCGCCACAAAGCTCGAAAACCCCGTGCTCATCGACAAATATATGATGGGCACCGAGGTAGAGGTCGACGCCATCTGCGACGGGGAGGACTTCCTAATCCCCGGCATTATGGAGCACATCGAGCGCGCGGGTGTTCACTCGGGCGACTCGATATCGGTATACCCCTGCCAGAACCTTTCGGAGCGTATTAAGAAAACGATTATAGAATATACTGGACGCCTTGCCCGTGAGCTAAAGGTGGTGGGGCTTGTCAACATCCAGTACGTCGTGTACAACGATATGGTGTATGTGATTGAAGTCAACCCCCGTTCGTCGCGCACCGTGCCGTATATTAGCAAGGTTACGGGCGTTTCGATGGTGGATATGGCAACCAAGATTATGCTGGGCGCAAAGCTGTCGGACTTTGGCATGGGTTCGGGGCTATATCCTGCCGCCGACTATGTCGCGGTGAAGGTGCCGGTATTTAGCTTTGAGAAGCTGCACAACGTCGACGTACATCTTGGCCCCGAAATGAAGAGCACCGGCGAGGTACTGGGCATCGCAAAGACCTTTGAGCATGCGCTGTTAAAGGGGCTTGTGGCGGCCGGCTACAACATGAAGAACAAGGGCGGCATTCTCATCTCGGTGCGCGACAGCGACAAGGAGGAGGTTATCTCGGTGGCAGACCGCTTTGCCAAACTGGGATTTGACATCTACGCAACCTCCGCCACCGCGCTAAAGCTGAACCAAAACATGATTGCGGCAAACTCGGTGCGCCGCGCGGGCGAGGAAAAGCCCAACGTCATCTCGCTGCTGGAAAGCGGAAAGATAGACTACGTGATGAGCACCTCCGCCAAGGGGAGAAAACCGCAGAACGAGGGCGTTAAGCTGCGCCGCAAGGCGGTGGAACGCTCGATCGCTTGCCTAACGTCCATCGATACCGCACGCGCGCTGCTCGACTGCCTAGAGATGGAGAACACCATCAAGGACGTTGATTTAATCGACATTACAAAGATATAATAAAAAAGGCGGACGGGCGGATTCATAGTCCCGTCCGCCTTTCGCAAAAGAAGGAGAACGAAGAGATGAACTATATGCAGGGCGATTACAGTATCGCCTTATGCCAACAGCTTGCCGACACCACCTACAGCTTTGTGGTGCAGTGTGAGGAGGTTTCGGCGATTGCCCGCGTAGGGCAGTTTGTGCATGTGCAGGTGCCCGGTTTTATGCTGCGCAGACCCATCTCGATCTGCGAGGTGCTGCGGGAAAGCGGCTGCATCCGGCTGGTGTTTGACATCAGAGGAGCGGGCACCGAGGTGCTAGCCGGTTTTCGCGCAGGAGACAGTCTCAACCTACTTGCGCCGCTCGGCAACGGCTTCTCGTTACTTGAGAACGAAAAATCTGCCCTTGTGGTTGGCGGGGGCATCGGCGTACCACCGTTGCTGGAAGTTGCAAAGCATTATGGTATGAACACACGCGCGGTGCTCGGTTTTAAAAACGCGGGCTCGGTTATCCTGCAAAACGATTTTATCGCGGCGGGCGCGCAGGTTTTTGTGTGTACAGACGACGGCAGCGCGGGAGAAAAAGGGCTTGTTACCCCCGTTGTACTGCGTGAGATACAGCAAAAAAAACCAGACATCATCTACGCCTGCGGACCGCGTCCGATGCTTCAGGCAGTCAAGGAAACGGCGGCACAGTACGGTGTGCGCTGCCAGCTTTCGCTGGAGGAACGCATGGCGTGCGGGGTTGGGGCATGCCTCGGCTGCGCGTGTAAAACCGAGAAAAACGGCGAGACGCAGTACCTGCATGTGTGCAAGAACGGACCGGTATTTGAAGCGGAGGAGGTGGTGTTTGATGCGTAATCTAACTGTGAATATTGCGGGTATGAAGATGAAAAACCCGCTGATTGCGGCTTCGGGTACCTACGGCTTTGGCAGGGAATACGAGGCGCTTTATCCGCTTTCGGTGTGGGGTGGCGTTTCGCTTAAGGGCATGACGCTTGCAAAGCGCGATGGAAACCCGCCGCCCCGTGTGGCGGAAACACCCATGGGCATGCTAAACGCTGTCGGGCTACAAAACCCCGGTGTGGAGTATTTTTTAGAGCATGAGCTACCCAACCTCAAAGCAAAAAACACGGCGCTGATTGCAAACGTCGCGGGAAGCACACTAGATGATTACAAGGAAATCTGTGCGCGGCTCGATGGGCTTGTGGATATGGTGGAGCTAAACATCTCCTGCCCCAATGTCAAGGCGGGGGGCGCTGCGTTTGGTACAAGCTGCGATAGTGCCGCCGGCGTGGTGCGCATGGTGCGCCCCGTATTAAAAAACACCCCGCTGATGGTGAAGCTTACCCCAAACGTCACCGACATCGCGGCGATAGCCGAGGCGGTGGAGGCAGAGGGCGCGGACGCGGTATCACTGATTAACACCCTGCTCGGCATGCGCATCGACATTAACAGCCACCGACCGATACTCAAAAATAACGTGGGCGGATTAAGCGGACCCGCCGTGTTCCCCGTCGCAGTGCGTATGGTGTGGCAGGTGGCAAGCCGGGTTAAAATCCCCGTAGTGGGGCTTGGCGGCATCGCCACATGGCAGGACGCGGT
The DNA here is from genome assembly GCA_023443315.1 of Bacillota bacterium. GTDB lineage: Bacteria > Bacillota > Clostridia > Oscillospirales > Ruminococcaceae > Acetanaerobacterium. The sequence goes on from JAEZVA010000077.1 coordinate 4,853, forward strand.
GGAGATGATGCTCGCGGGCGCGTCCGCCATACAGGTGGGCACCGCGCTGTTTGCAGATGCATACGCACCCGTAAAAATCGTAGATGGGCTGGCGAAATACCTTGACGACAACGGCATTGACGATATAAACTCTATAGTAGGGCAGGTTAAACCGTGGTAGAGGTTGCCCGAAAACAGATAAAAGGAAAGAGCGTTATGACAGAATTATACCTTGTACGCCATGCGCAGACAGCCGGTAACCAGCAGCGCGCCTTTCAGGGGCTAACCGACGCCGACCTTTCTGCCGAGGGCGAAAAACAACTGGAACGACTTGCGGAGCGGTTTGCGGATATTGCAATCGACCGCATCTATACAAGCCCCTTAATCCGTACAAGAAAGACTGCCGAGGCGGTAAACCGCCACCACGGCACAGAGATAACGGTAGAACCCGCACTCGTGGAGATTGACGCGGGCGACCTTGAGGGGATGCCTTTTACTGAGGTGTTTGCAAAGTACCCTGAAGAAATTGGTCGCTTTATGAATGCGCCCGAGCTCTTTGCCATGCCGGGTGGTGAGAGCATGGCACAGGTGTACGAGCGCATGACCGCCGCTGTCGCAACGATTGTTCAGCAGAATAGGGGCAAGCGCATCGCGGTGGTGTCGCACGGGTGCGCACTGCAAAACTACCTTGCCTTTGCGCTGGGGTATGGGCAAAAGGGGATAGCAAAGGCGCCTATCTGCTACAATACCGGTGTTACACACATCCGCTACACAAACAGCGCACTGCCGTTTGTTGTGTTTTTAAACGATGCTTCACATCTGGGGGCGGAGATGCTTGAGCACAGCAAGTGGGAGCTAAAGCCCTAACGGTACGTAATCGAGCCACAAGAGCGATATTGACCATAGATTGCAACAATCCGCCCGCGGATGCGGGTGACCCACGGGTTTCGTGGGGTTCAAAACGAATTCGGTTTGAATTGTGTTGAGTATAGTAAATGTAGGGGGATAATATACTTAAGGTAAAATGAAAGGGCAAGGATATAAAAATGAAGATTATGGCTGTTGACCTGGGCGACGCCCGCACTGGTCTTGCCGTGTGCGACCGCACCGAGTTTATCGCGGAGCCCATCGGGGTGATACATTCCACAAACTTTTTGGTCACACTGCAAAAGGTTGCCGTAGCTGCAACCGAGTATGATGTGGGGATGATTATAGTCGGTCACCCCAAAAACATGAACGGCACCATCGGCGAACGCGCAAAAAAGTGCGAGGATTTTGCCGAAAAGCTCAAGGCGCTGGTGACGGTTCCGGTGGAGCTGTGGGATGAGCGCGGTACAACGGTAAGCGCCATCGGCTACCTCAACGAGACGAATACGCGGGGCAAAAAACGCAAAGCGATTGTGGACGCCGTAGCCGCGACGATTATCTTAGAAAGCTACCTCGCTTATCGCAAGAATATGAAAGATAGAGCGCAAAACGACTAAAAGCGTTTCACGATAAGCATAAAGCCTATCCAGTTACATTGAAAAACCGCCGGATCAAGCATGGGGAACTTCCCCACGCGTAATCCGACGGTTTTTTCATATACTGAAACTGTGAAAAATTAAAAGATGATACTATCTGTTAAACTAGCTGTGTGGTTCGGTATCCTCGTGGGACGCAATGACCGTTCGTTCCCCCCTTGAGACCAGCAGACGCTAAGTCGCTATTTACAGGGCATTTATGGCGTGCATCGCTTTGCCGTGACTGACGATTGGGTGAAAAAGGCTTCTACAAAAAATCGAACTACCATCAATTTACCCTATATGTGCGAAGCTGTCGACAAAAATGAAAATCTGAAGAGCTTTGAGCATAATCAAAGCAAAAGCGGGATGCTTTATCAACATTTTCAAGCAAATTAAGCCGAAACGTCTTGTATTTGCATCTTACCGTGCCGCTAATTGGTACTCATAGAACAACTCGTTTCGGACTACAATAATACTGCAAACGCTACTAAACAAAAAAGGAGTGTATATTAAATGGCAAGTCGCGGTAACAAGATTGTTGTTCCTCAGGCTCGAGAAGCAATGAACCGTTTCAAGATGGAGGCTGCCAATGAGGTAGGCGTTAATCTGAAGGCAGGATACAACGGCGATCTTACTTCCCAGCAGGCGGGTTCGATCGGTGGACAGATGGTCAAGAAGATGATCGAGGCTTACGAAAATTCCGCAAAATAGTTTAGGCGGTTTCAATTTCTCATAATAATCTCACCTTGTCAATAGGCTATGAAAGGGGTCTGCGCTATGCGCAGACCCCTTTTGCTTATCAGAAATATCACGATGTAGTTAGCCCTGTTTAGCCTCGTCATCCGACCAGATGGGGGAGGAGAACATGGGGTCGGATTTGCGGTTTTCCTCTACATAGCCCGCATCGTCGTGACCACGGCGAACCACAAAGCCCAGCCGCTGCCAACGCTTTTCTACATCCGAAGGCATGTGTTGTCGCTGGTGGTTGTCATCACCGCGATCAGAGAGGGGCGTAAACCCTTTGCGTGCCGCGTCGCGTACTTCTTCAATATCAAGCTCAGAAACATCCTCGCGGATGATATTGTGAACCGCGTTATTCTCCCGCTTGGGTTGAGTTGACCCCTCGTCTTCAACGGCATTGGGGTGCAAATAAATATGGGAATCCGTCGTCAATTCGTTTTGATCGCCTTCCGGCTCTGTGTGTATGGTTGCGGTTGCGTGAATAAACCCGTCAATGTCTGCCAAACGGTTTGCAATGCTCTCACCCAGATCATCTAGGTCTTGATGCATCTCTTCCAAATCGTTGTTTCCAAGACCAGCGGGGTAATCCTCTTCGTTTTGTTGCATGCGCCCCCTTACAACCGAGAGCGGCGCATTATAACCGCTTGCATCCGGCTCAAGAAGAATTGCAGCAAGTCGCCTGCGCATCTGTTCTAAACGCTCGTTTTCGCGCTCTGCGTGCAATAGGCTTTCGCGCAGGGACTTGTTTTCCCGCGCACTGGTCTCAAATGCATGCGAAAGACGCTTTGCGCGCTGACGGTTCTGTTCAAAAGCCGTCCTGCAGCGCGAAAGGTCGCTCATTAGGGTGCTTGCTTGCTGTTCCATCTCATCTGCGCGGCGCTGCTGCGCAACAAGCCGCTGTTCCAGCGTGCCGATGCGTGATTCCAGTTCGCCAATGCGTGACACAAGCCGTGTATTCTCCTGCCGCACCGAGCTGAGCAGGGACTGATACTTATGCTCCGCGGTCTTTGCGTCCGCTTTAAGCTGCTCTATATAGGTCGAGACGTCGTGCTTGTGGTATCCACCGACCGACACTCTGAAATTGTTGCGATCGCTCATGAAAACGCCCCCTTAACCGGAGAGGTACCGATTTTTATTATCAATTCAATATTGTGCCCACAAATAGGCGGAGAAAAAGGGTCTAATAGTTACAGTATATCAGATGATGAAAAAAAAACAATTATAAATATATGCCGCACAAGGAAACGCCACCGTTCTCGCCTGATTTTGTTTTGTCTTGACAGAAAAAGCGTGTGATAAGATAATTATGATAGGTTGCTTTTTAATCTGCCGTATTTTTTAGAAACGAGGACTGCCATGATGAAATTCATCACCATGACAATCTGCCCCAAACAATCTGCTGTACGACTGGCGACAATCACGCTGATGGCTGCTTTTTGCCTGTTGTTTGCGTCCTGTGGGTTACTCGGAGGCGGTGAGGAATCGCCCCCTTCCTCCGTGCCGTCCTCCTCGCAGCAGGAAGAAAGCGCTCTACCCACCGTTTCTGTCACCATCCCAGAAGGCCTGACTGCCCGTGAGATTGCCGACCAGCTTGAAATAAACGGCGTGTGCAAGGCGGAGGATTTTCTCACTGCACTTACCACCGGGACGTTTGACTACCCGTTTCTAACACAGATCCCCGATGATGAGCGCATCTATCTGCGTCTTGAAGGATATCTGTTTCCCGATACCTACGAGTTCTACCTTGACGAAGCGCCGGCGGATGTAATAGCGCGGTTTTTATCCAACTTTCAGGCGCGCGTCGACGATGCGCTTCTCGCGGAAATCGAGTGGCAGGCAATGACGCTGCATGAAGTGGTTACGCTGGCATCCATCGTACAGGAAGAAGCAATAGACCCCGCCGAGATGGCGATGGTTTCATCGGTGTTTCACAACCGCTTACAATCGGTGGATTTTCCAAAGCTGCAATCGGACGTTACGATATTTTACGTTCGGTTAAACATCGAACCGTATGTCACCGAAGAGGAGAACACCACTTACTTCAAGGCATATAGCACCTATGATTGTAATGACCTTCCCGTGGGTCCAATCTGCAGCCCAGGGCTTGATGCGATCAAGGCAGCGATTAACCCAGAACAGTCCGATTACTATTATTTTCTTACCGATAAGACGGGTAAGTTCTACTATGCAAAGACCTATAAGGTTCATTCAGCAAACTGGGAGGAAGCAAAGGCGGTGAACGCCGCACTCAGCGCGCAAACAGCAGGAGGCTCGTCTCAGGATTAAACAGCAAAATTACAAAAATACCGGTTCCCATAAGGGCACCGGTATTTTAACGTTTGCTTATACCATACGCATGGAAGCGACTAAGCATTCTTTGCTTCTTGGTCAGGCTCCAGCTGCCCGGCAATAAAATGGATCACTTCGTCTGGATCTATATGAAGCACATGGGCTAGTTCTTCGTACAAGAGACCTTCCGCTTCTTTCATCACCCGCTCATCGGCTGCGTGAAATTTTTTGCCTGTCCTTGCCTTTTCGTCACGGTTGAGATAGATTGTTCTAATCAACCTTACCAAATTTTCATGACTTCCGCTTTTAAGCAGGGTGTTAAACTGTAGCTTTCTTTGTTGCTCATTCTCGATCCATTGTGTTTCGGCTTCGGGCATAAGCTGAATTAAATCGTATACCTCTTGCTCAGAAAGCAGTTTTCGAATCTTTATCTTTTCGTTATCTACGGGGCAGTAAATCGTAGACCTTTCATGGTAAACGGGCTTTAAGATATAATACAATACCTCTTCTGGACCAAACTTTTCAGTTCGGATGTCAACAATCGTACAAACGCCGGAATTTCCGTACATTACAGTATCATTTACGTTAAACACGATTTACTACCTCCAATCGCTTTTTAGGTGAATATTATCGTCTAAATTGCAGTCTCTAGCGAGGCACGTAACCCGCCAAAAACAAAAAAGGCGGCTCGCCGACAACCGGCCCCGCGTTCTGTCATCGATAACCACTCGTTGCTTGTTTATTATATCATAAATTCAACAAAAATGTAATAGCAGATTTATTCAAAAATAACAATACATTTTGCACGTTATATAAGATTATTGACCAAAACATTGCACCTACACTTATAAATCACACCGCAAAGGGACGAAAACCCCTTTGCGGTGTGATACAGTGATCCGTTGTTGCTGTGATACGCATCCTTGGGTAATACGTTGCACAGAACCGCCCGATTAGGGCGATAAGGTGCTGTGAGACAACGCAGATATCACTACTTTATCTACAATTTGTATTATGCCCCACTTTTTATAAACAGATACAAAACTAGCGCGAATAAAGGTAGCAACAAAGTGGCACAACCCAACCTACGAACCGGCGAGCGCCGTTTTGGTGCTGGCACGGAGGTGGTGGGGGTGTTTTTTCTTTGTGTTTGTTCCAGAAACCTTCCGTTTTTAAAGATACCGTAATTCACATTGTGCTCCTTTTACGCTGCGCACTTTTTGTTTTGTGCTGTTACAGGTCATCCATGTCGTTTAGTAGACGCTTAAGCTGGGCGGCTTCTTCGCGGGAAAGCGTAATGCCCTTCGCCATCTTTTGATGGTCGGGCGACCACTCCCGTAGGTCGAACTTCGCTTCGCGGTCGTTCCAGCTCACTAAATTGATTTCCTTGGTCCATCCTTTGGCGTTCTCGCTCAATACGCCGAGTTCTTTTGTAATCTCATACTTAATCTCTGCCATCATCCAATCCCCTGTCTATAATCTGTAAATAGTGCATCCATAACAATTTTATCATAGACATTTCGGTTAAGCGTGTCAAGCGATAAATGGTTACGGGTTATATAAAAATTGAGATAAAATGTAATTTATGCAACGGAAGCAAGTGTACAGGATGCAATACGTAAAGTACAAGTTAGTGACGTATTTGGTTGTTTGTATAATTAATTTATTTTTATGTATTTCCCCCAAACAATTTTATTTATTTCCCCCAAAATACATCTTGCGTGAAAAATGATTTTGTGCTAAAATATGCGAAAAAGCGCTTTTTGTATTTTTAAGAAAAGAGATGAAGCTTCCTTGGGTATCAATGAGGTCATTTTTGTTGTCTCAGCTATCGTTGTTTCCCTCCTCGCCTTTGCAACCGCGCTGTGGATGTATCACTGGGTCAAATCGCAGCCGTCCTCGAACGAGCGTATCCGTCAGATTGGGCTGCTTATTAAAAACGGAGCCAACACCTTTTTAGCCAAAGAATACAAAACACTAGCTATCTTCTGCGCAGTCGCCGCAGTGCTGATTCTATTGTTCCTCCCCGCACCGATCTGGAAGGGAAGTATCGAGAAGAACATCTCTATGGCGGTCGCCTACATCTTTGGTACTATTTTTTCTGCTATTGCCGGTAAAATTGGTATCAGCATTGCTACTATTGCAAACATAAAGACCGCCGAGGCGGCAACAAAGGGCATTAAAAAATCATTTATGGCAGGTTTTCGCGGCGGCGCGGTTATGGGTATGGCGGTTGTGGGCAGCAGCCTGCTCGGTGTTTGCCTTGTACTGCTTCTGACCGACAATACCTCCGCGCTACTTGGTTTTAGCTTTGGCGCAAGCTCTCTTGCGCTGTTTGCCAAGGCAGGTGGCGGTATCTTCACAAAGTCCGCCGATATCAGCGCCGACCTTGTTGGCAAGGTGGAGCTCGGTATCCCGGAGGATGACCCCCGCAACCCCGCAGTCATCGCCGATAACGTAGGCGATAACGTAGGCGACGTTGCTGGTATGGGCGCTGACCTGTTTGACTCCAACGTGGCATCGATGGCGGCTGCGATTGTAATGGCAACCGCACTGGGCGGTGGCGATAATATCAGCATGGTGTTCTGCTATGCAGCTATCGGTCTGCTTGCCTCAATTATCGGTGTTGCTACAGCCAGAATGGGCAATAAAAGCAACGACCCTACAAGGGCACTCAACAGCAGCACCTATGTCACAACCGCAATCTATGCAGTGCTTACCGCCGTTGCCACCTTTGCGTTCGGCTTTGAGTGGCGTATCTGGGCGTGCAGCGCCGTTGGATTGATTGTAGGCGTTGTCATCGGTATTGCGAGCGATTACTTTACCAACGACAACAAAAAGCCCGTTCATCTTGTGGCAAAGGCCTCAGAGAGCGGACCTGCTTTTACCATACTCTCCGGCATGTCGTATGGTCTTGTCAGTGTGCTTCCCCCTATGGTCGGTATTGCAATTTCGGCACTTGTTTCCTATAAGCTGTGTGAACCGCTCGGTGAGGGATACCCCATGTTCGGTATCGCAATGGCGGCGGTTGGCATGCTGTCGATTGTTGGAATGATCATATCCAACGACGCATACGGTCCAATCGTAGACAACGCACGTGGTTTGGTTGAGATGGGCGATCTGGGCGAGACCGCGCTTGAGATTACCGACTCTCTGGACAGTGCAGGTAATACGGTTAAGGCAGTGACCAAGGGCTTTGCAATCGGAGCGGCCGGTCTTACCGTTATTGCGCTTTTGGGCGCGTTTATCAGCGAGGTGAACACGGCAGCGGCTGAGCTTGGCGTTGCTGGTATTACTGGATTTGATATAACCAACCCCGTAGTGTTCTTCGGGCTTCTCGTGGGTGCTGCCATCCCCGCTGTATTCTCCGCTATGCTGATGCTTGGTGTTAACCGCAACGCACAGCGTATGGTTGCCGAGATTCACCGTCAATTCAAAGAGATTGTCGGTCTGAAGGAAGGCAAAGAAGGCGTAGTCCCGGAATACGAGAAGTGCATTGAGATTGCAACAGTCGGTGCAATCAAGGAGCTGATTCCCGCAGGTCTGATGTCCATCATCGCCACTCTGCTGGTGGGCTTTATCGGTGGCGTTCAGGCAATTGGTGGATTCTTAACGGGAAATATCGTGAGTGGACTTGTGTTTGCGTTGTTTATGTCCAACTCCGGCGGGCTTTGGGACAACGCGAAGAAGTACATTGAGGCAGGCAACAATGGCGGTAAGGGCTCTGACGCGCACAAGTCGGCGGTTGTGGGCGATACGGTCGGTGACCCGTTTAAGGACACCGCAGGTCCGTCCATCAATACGCAGATTACTGTTGTGTCACTTGTATCCTCTTTGCTGTCTGGTCTGTTCCTTGCATTTTCGCTGTTTCGCTAATATAATGGTACCATAATGGGTACCGAACAAATAGAATGAACAAAGCGGTTACCCTGTCGATGTGCGAAATGCAGTTTGTCGGCAGGGCAACGCTTTTATATCCCACTTTTTGATTGTATAGGCAAACAGAAGCTGCGCACACCGCACCACCGCGAAGCACCCTGAAAGGCAGGAAAAGCACGATGAGAATGACCTCTGCACTGATTACCGAGCTAAACCGACTGACCGTCTATACCGATACGCCCGCAACCGGAGAGATTATGGGTGATATTCGTGTGATGAGCAACAACCAGCAGCTGCCCATAGCGAGCGTTGCGATGCACGGAAACGGCATGGGGTTTGATGTCTTCTTGCCGTTGCAGGTGGAACTGGGAGAGGAAGTAACGGTCCTGTTGTGGTCGGAGAGTATCTCGTGCGGCATCGACTATCATCTGTACGACACGCCGGCCTTTGAGGCGAAGTATTTTTATGGCGGTGCGCTCGGCTCGTTTATCACAGGGGGAGATACCGTGTTCCGGCTCTGGGCGCCTGTTGCGAGCAGGGTGGTGTTACACCTGTATCACAGCCACGACACGCCGTCTTTTCGGGACATTGAGCTGACGCGTGGCGCAAAAGGGGTGTTTTCCGCTAGCGTTTTGGGCAGTCTCCACAACGTGCTGTATACCTACGAGGTTACAGTACAGGGCGTGACCAATCACTGCATCGACCCGTACGCAAGGGCGGCAACCGCAAACGCGCGTAAGGGCGTTGTGGTGGATTTAAATAGGACCAACCCCTTCGGTTGGGAGCGGGATAGACATATCCTGCCGCAGTCCCCGACCGATGCGGTGCTGTATGAGACGCATGTGCGTGACTTTACCATATCTCCCGATTCGGGGGTTCGACATAAGGGCAAATTCCTGGGTTTTGCGGAGCAGGGGACAAAAAGTGATCAGGGGCAGAAAACAGGGCTTTCACACCTTGTGGAGCTGGGCATTAGTCATGTGCATCTGATGCCTGTGATGGATTATGCGACCGTGGACGAAACCAGACAGGACGACGGCGGCTACAACTGGGGCTACGACCCGTTTAGCTACTTTATCCCCGACGGCTCGTACTGTACAAAGCCTGGCAATGGTCCTGCCCGTATCAAGGAGCTAAAGACCCTTGTGCAGGCACTGCACCAAAACGGCATCGGCGTGGTGCTGGATGTGGTGTATAACCATACCTATTCGGTGGAAGGCTCGCCCCTAAACCTTGTGATGCCCGACTATTACTACCGCCAAAGCGCAGGCTGCCTTTCCAACGGTTCGGGGTGCGGCAACGAGCTTGCCAGCGAGCGCGGGATGGTACGACGACTGATGACCGATTCGCTGTTATACTGGGTCAACGAGTACCATGTAGACGGGTTTCGGTTTGACCTAATGGGTGTGCACGACATCACCACCATGAACTACATCCGACACAAGCTTGATGAGATTGACTGCCGCATTATCGTCTACGGCGAGGGTTGGCAGGGCGGACCCAGCGCGCTGCCCTACGACAGCGCGGCAACCAAATACAACGCGGAAAAGCTTGACGACCGCATTGCGCTGTTTAATGACGACCTGCGCGACGCGTTAAAGGGCAACGCGTTTGACGCGTCCGCACAGGGGTATCTCGGCGGCGCGCTGGACGCGGGGGTGAATGCGGGCTTTACCGAGCTGATAAAGTCCGGCATGGTGGGGGCAACCTATCATCCCCATGTAATGTACCAAAACGGAAGCCATCCATTTGCCAAAAGACCCACACAGACGGTGACCTACAACTCCTCTCACGACAACTACACGTTGTTTGACAAGCTCGCCCTTGCTAACCCCGATTTGAATGAGGAGATGCTCATCCGCTTAAATAAGCTATCGGCGGTGATTACGCTTACCGCACAGGGACTAGCGTTTTTACATGCAGGCGAGGAGCTGTTACGCCAAAAGAAGCGACCAGACGGCGGCTTTGAGCACAACAGCTACAACTCCCCCGACACGGTAAACCGAATTGAATGGAAGCGAAAGCACGAGTACCGCACGGTGTTTGATTATTATAAGGGGCTTATTGCGTTTCGGCGTGCCCATAAGGCGCTGCGCATCACTACGGCGGAAGATACCGCGCGGTTTATTCGGTTTTTATATACGCAGCCCGAAAACCGCCTGTGCTGCCGTATTGCGGCGTCTGAGGTGGGCGACACCGCCCAGCGCATCGTGGTGATTGTGAACCCGACCTCCGCCCCGTTTGAATGCCGTTATGTGTCCGATACCGAGGATGATGCGCAGGGCTACTATGTATACGCCGACGCGGAGCGTGCAGGCAATACACCGCTTTATGCCGTAACTGGCGAGACGGTTACCGTACCTGCTGTGTCTGCACTGATATTAGTCAAGGAATAAAATGAAACGGCCGCTCCTTTACAGGGGTGGCCGTTTGTTTTTTATTGTGACGTCCGTATTGTTTTTAGATTTCATCCCAAGCTGGTGAAAGCCGGGGCTGTTTGCACAACTCCATCAGAGCTTTTTATAAAGCCAGCCTTCGCTTTTGCCGACATCAGCCGAACGTTCTGCAAAGACGACCTGAAACGCCTTTGTTTTTAGGCTTCTACTGCCAGTACGCTCAGAACGGCGTTTTGAATCGTCAGTCCGGGTGTAATGTCGATAATCGAGTTGGTTGAAAGCTCTATGGAATAGGTGTAGAAGTCTGGTCTGACGTTTGCATCAAAGAACTGGAACGCAAATGATTCAGCTTCGAGAACATCTACAAGGGTAGAGAAGGTGTAGGTTGCGCCTACGTTTGCATTGGTGCCGTCACTTGAGGTGCGGCGAATCTGGAAGTTCAGGGTAACGGAAATGCCCAGAGGCAGGCTGACGATGCTGGTGAAAGTAAGGAGGTTATTCGCGCTGGCCATGCCGCGCGTGTCAATGGAAGTGGACACGACGTTCAGAGGCTCTGCAAACAGCGTTGTGATAATGGGAAGAGGACCGGCGCCACCGCTGGATGCGTTGAGTTCAACCTGATCATGATGCCATGAATTTGAACTACATCTCATTTGGTTTATACCACCCGTATTTGATTTTTTGTATTTTTACATCCTGTACTTCATCATATTCAACATCTCGACAAAATGTGCGCGCTGCACGATTCATAGCATGTGTCTGGTCAGAGATCGGTACTAGGGTCTTGCCGTGCAAAAACCCTGCGCACGTAAATCTGCTTGCCGGTGTTCAGGTCGCTGACCGAGAGCACCTCCCACGTTCCGTCCTTTTGCTGTACCAGTGTAGAATGCGCGTTTTGAGGATCAATAATCGCGCGGTATTGGGCGCGAATGTCTATCTTCTGCGAGATATCCCCGCTATTGCAATCGATCTTGGTGTGCTCCTGCAGGACAGCGAACGCTGCCTCAAAGTGTTGCTGTACTGACAGTATCCCCCCCAGCAGAGGAAAGGTTCTTTGTAAAAACCCATGGCGTATGTAAAGCTTGCCCGGGTGGGTAGGGCATACAAAAAACGCGACATCGCTATCCTGTGTCAATGCGCGGCTGAGCCGATTGACTGGCCGCTCTCCGTCTTTATCAAACTGATATACTGTATTGATGCGCCGGTTGTTTATGCCAACCGATAAAACTCCCTCATGGTAAACGCTCTGCATAACAATGCCGTCTATCACATATACCCCTTCGAAGGAAACCTCTGTTTTCCATCCATCTGGTTCTTGAACAGTGGTGATAGTTACACCCGGTGGCAGAGAAATATCCGTTTCCAAATTCATTTTGCTTTGTGCGCTGGTTAGTTTCTTGCGAATATTATGGCTCATGTTACGCACTCCTTTTATACTTTGTCGATGCAGACATACCCAAAGTATATTAGAATGACTTAGCCAATTATGCCTTTGTAACACACAATACCCCGTTTGGCGATAAACCAACGCATACACGAAAAGACATAACAAAAAACCGCATCAAACGATGCGGTTTGTGTATTTAAGCTTGCGTTTATTGAGCCTTGCGAATTAGACCCATGGGGGTTTGCTCGTTGGTTTGCCCAAGAGGGTTATCCTTAAGCAGTTTAACAAGCCATGCCCGGTCCATGTCCTTCGACGAAGTGCCCAGAATCTGCCCCTCGAGGTCGTTGATGTCAACAACGGTGGCGGGACAACGTAAGGCTTCGGCAAGCTCTCTGGCGACCTTATCGGGGTCGGCAGGTGCAAGCACGACATACTCGTTGTAGGGCGGCAGGGTATAGCTGCACGGACCGTCGATCGAGCGAGCCTTCGAACCCGCTATCACATAAAACCAGCCGCGCTGACGAAACAGCTTGCCCACAGCAGAAATAGCGGCGGCAAACAGAATGCGGATGGTGCCGCACTCCTGCAACGCCATCTCCATTGTCTCGGGAATACCAAGACCGATGCCGTACGGGGTCTTTAACACAAAACGGCTCAAAAATATCGCTAGCTTGCGCGGCTTAATGTCCTTCATGCGAATAGCACGCTTTTGGGTACACGCTACCGCCTTTTCGGAGACAAAGAAGATGTCACCCGGCTGTACGTGTGGGAGCGCATACTTCACCGCCACATCGCAGATGTTATCCTTATCGGTAATGATATGCGTTTTTATCGCATAGCGAACATAGTCGACGCCGTCGACGCGAATAATCCCGTTCTTTTCTTCGTTTACCAGGAGCTCGTCACTCATATCCGTTCCCGTCCCATCTTTATGCTAATCTTTGACTATAAAGAGTCAATGTATCCCGCAGCCGGTTGCATTGCAACTAACGATCGGTCGCAATGCAACCAACAATCGGTTGCATAGTAACCAACAATCAGTATAGACCCAAAACGGTAAAAAAGCAATGCCTGCCCTGTCAAAAAACGAGGACAGGCATGCCAAAGTGTGAAATAGTTGCTTTACTTGCGGAAGGTTTTCTTGCCCGCGTAGATGGCGGCAGCGCCAAGGTCTTCTTCTATGCGCAACAGACGATTGTATTTTGCAACGCGGTCACTGCGGCAGGGAGCACCGGTTTTAATCTGTCCTGCGTTGGTGGCAACGGCAATGTCGGCAATAAAGCTATCCTCGGTTTCGCCGCTGCGGTGGGAGATCACGTTTGTATAGTCCGCCTTCTGTGCCATCAACACGGCATCCAACGCCTCAGAGAGTGTGCCAATCTGGTTTACCTTAACTAAAATGGAGTTTGCAGCCCCTTCATCAATACCCCTCTTCAGGCGCTTGACGTTGGTTACAAAAAGGTCGTCACCCACCAGCTGCACCTTGCTGCCAAGGCGGGCGGTCAGCATCTGCCAAGCCTCCCAGTCATCCTCGCCCACACCGTCCTCAATCGATATAATGGGATATTTCTCCACAAGGTCTGCCCAAAAATCAACGAGCTCGTCGGGGGTAAAGGTCGTGCCTTTTTTCGGCAGCTTAATCTTGCCATCCTCATACCATTCGGAGGACGCGGCGTCGATGGCAATCATAATGTCGTCTCCGCCCTGGTAGCCCGCGGCCTCTGTTGCCTCAAGTATCAGCTTTATGGCGTCTTCGTCGCTGGCAAGGTCGGGGGCAAAGCCGCCCTCGTCGCCCACTGCGGTTGCAAGCCCTTTCTTTTTAAGAAGCTTGCCCAGCGCGGCGTAGATCTCTGCACAGCAGCGCAGCCCCTCCCGCAAGGAGGAAGCGCCTACCGGCATAATCATGAACTCCTGAATATCCACGTTGTTGGAGGCATGTGCGCCGCCGTTTAAGATGTTCATCATCGGCACCGGCATCATGCGTCCCTGCACCCCGCCCAAATAGCGGTAGAGTGGTAGCCCAAGGCTGTCGGCCGACGCGCGCGCTGTTGCCAGCGAAACGGCAAGCATCGCGTTTGCGCCAAGCTTTTTCTTATTCTCGGTGCCGTCTAGCGCGATCATGGCGTCGTCAATCTCGCGGAGACTGTCGATGCTCATGCCAAAAAGCGCCTTGTTAATGGCACCGTTGATGTTTGCGACCGCTTTGGCTACGCCCTTTCCGCCATACTTTTTGGCGTCGCCGTCGCGCAGCTCGTGCGCCTCAAAAATACCCGTGGATGCACCGCTTGGTACGCTCGCAATTGCGGTTGTGCCGTCACTCAGCGTCACCTGCGCCTCTACCGTCGGGTTTCCGCGTGAATCAAGAATCTCGCGTCCGTGTACCTTTACAATTGTTGCTTTACTCATAACGTAATCGCTCCTTTGCTCATTAAAATCAATCTATATTTTTCACTGTATCAGCTAAATTATACCATTTAAAAAACGCAGGTTGTGAATGGGAATGTGTAAAATACGCCAAACACAAACTTTATCGCATGAAAACACAACCGATTCAAACACTATAGATGTGGCTTGACACAGTGTGAAATTTGTCGTATCGTGTTAAATAAGGGAATATAACAAGAACATTATGTCAACATATTATAATCACAGTTAAGGGGATAATGCGGTTTGAAATATAATATTTTAACAAAAACATCAATGATTGTATTCGCTCTTCTTATGTTAACCTCTTGCACCTATTCGCTGCTAGACGGTGCATCAAGTGGCGCCTCTTCATCGGACGCAAACAATACACCGTCCACCTCATCCGAGCTGCCTCCCGCAACACCCAGCACGCCGGAGGTGGAATCTGCCCCGCCCGAGCTGCCCGACGCGCCCGTGCGCCCCGCAATCTCGGCACAGTATGAGGACATTGCGGCGCTTGGCTCCACGCAGGTTCAGTGGGGACCGGGCAACCGTTTAGACAAAGACGGCAGACCCGAAGAACCGGTGCGGCTGCAGGACAAATACGGCAAATACGGCGCGTACTTCATCGCGCCAATCAATGGGAAAACCTACCTGACCTTCGATGAGGGCTATGAAAATGGCTACACCGCATCCATCCTCGATACACTCAAGGAAAAACGCGTGAGCGCGGTGTTCTTTATCACCTATCCATATGCAAAGAGCAACCCGCAGCTCGTTCAGCGCATGATAGACGAGGGGCATATTGTGGGCAACCACAGCACCAAGCATCCCAACATGACCACCATCAGCTTAGACGAGTGTAAAACCGAGATTATGACATTGCACGATTATGTGCTGCAAAACTTCGGGTACGAGATGTGGCTGTTCCGCCCGCCGGAAGGCGCGTTCTCGGAGCAGACATTGGCGCTAACCCATTCGCTGGGGTATCTGAACGTTCTGTGGAGCTTTGCGTACAAGGACTGGGATGTAAACAACCAGATGGGCTATGACGCGGCACTTGCCGCAACCACCAAATCGCCCCATTCAGGCGGCATCTATCTGCTGCACGCCGTATCCAAAGACAACGACGCGATACTTGGCGCGTTTATCGACGCAATCCGTGCAAAGGGCTATGAGTTCTCGGCGTTCGATTTAGCGGGGGAAAAGCAGGAACAGCAGGTGTCTGGGTCCGCGCAGGATGCGCAGATGGAAGATTAGTTGATGAAAAGGGGTGCGTGGGCATCCCTTTTTTATTTAGTAAGTTTAAAAACAATTATCATTCTTATAATAGCATATTTTTGCTAAAAAGAAAACCATTAATAAAGCTGCTGCATAGTTCATATAGGTTCAGTAATAAAGTTCTATTGTAAAAATGCGCCCTGAAGCGGCTTTAACAGCCAAATCAAGACGCATTTTTAAATTGTAGTTTTAATACTTATTGCTTTAGCTCTTTCGCCTTTTGCTCGGAAAGGGTACGCTCTAGCCATACGACGCCGATGTCCAGTGCGTCAAACACGCCCGACTTCTCGCCGTGTTTGATAATACGTTGATTGCCGCCGTTATCAAACGAAACAAGGTTTACCGCCACACGGCTGGCAACCTCCGCGTCATCCACCGGTTTTGACTCCAAAACCTCCAGCTTTAGCATAAATTTTTCCTCGGCAAGGCCGTAATAGATGGTGTTGCCGCAGCGAACAAGCGGCTTGCCGTGGTACGTAAGGGTCTTGCCCTTCTGAGGGGCAGGTTTCTTTTCAGACATTGTAAAGTCCTCCTTCT
>JAEZVA010000081.1 GCA_023443315.1 Bacillota bacterium
GGGTTAGGTACGCAGTGCTGACCGCTGCCTCGGTAGCGGGTTTCATCACTGCGGTGATGGTCAGTTTGTTTTTTCCACAGGTTGCAGTTCTTGATGCGACGGCATATCCCATCAGTGAAGCGGTCAGCGTGACCGCAAACCAGACGTACCGCATGGTACTCTTTTTCATTATTTTGCTTTATGCAGGCATCGCCGCTTATTCGTTCGGGGACATCGACCGTCGGGATCGATTTCTCAGCCGTGTTCCGTTTCGCTTTGCTATCGGTCTTGCGGTTGCGTTGTGGGATATACTTGGAACAAAACTTCTGCTTTTACCGCAGCCGTTTTTCCCGGGACCTGCAAGAATTATAGAATCGTTTTTGATTGAGGGCGGCTATATTTTGCAAAATACGATGTACTCACTTCGTTTGTTTACCGTGGGCTTTGCCGCTGGGGTTGCGTTCGGGGTGGGAACAGGGATTTTGATTGGGTGGTTTCCTAAGGTCTATTATTGGGTTTACCCGGTACTAAAGATTACGGGGGTAATCCCGGCAGTGGCATGGATGCCTTTTGCGCTGACGCTGTTCCCCACCCCGTTTTCGGCGGCTGCCTTTCTTATTGTAATCTGCGCGTGGTTTCCCGTGGCATTTTTAACCGCACAGGGGATTGCGAGCACACCCCGTGTACATTTTGAAGTGGCGAAAACCCTAGGCGCTAAAACCGCGTATCTGGTATTTCATGTGGCAATACCCCACGCCATGCCGCAAATCTTTACGGGGATATCCACGGCAAACGGATTCGCGTTTACCACATTGGTTATGTCCGAAATGATGGGTCAGCCCGGTGGACTCGGCTACTACATCAATGCGTCTAAGGTTTGGTCGGCGTACTATAAGGTATTTGCGGCAATTATCGTAATGGCCATTTTATTCTCTGCAATCATGAAAATTATCGGCAGAATACAGGGTCGTGTTCTGCGGTGGCAAAGGGGGCTTGTCAGATGAGCAGCCAGGCGTTGATTGAGATATCTTCGGTGAACCGCACCTATGTGGATGCCAGTGACAACACAGTCGAAGCGCTCAAAGACATCAACCTGACAATCGAGCGCGGAGAGTTTGTTTCGATTATCGGACCATCCGGCTGCGGCAAGACAACCCTATTGCGTCTTTTGGCGGGGCTGGATGTCCCGGAAGCTGGCAGTATTGTCTTGAGCGGAGCCGTGATAACAAAACCCGACCCCGACCGAGGCTATGTATTTCAGCAGGGGAGCTTATTCCCATGGCTTACGGTGGAAAAAAACATTGCATCAGGGTTAAAAGCCAGAGGAAAATACAAAGAAAACAAACAAGACGTTGCGCGGTTTATTGAGCTGATTGGGTTAAAGGGTTTTGAAAAAACATATCCTCATCAGATTTCTGGGGGGATGGCGCAGCGCGTTGCAATTGCTCGAGCGCTTATCAACCATCCGGTTGCGCTGCTACTTGATGAGCCCATGGGCGCACTGGATGCCTTTACTCGGGCAGACCTGCAGGATAAGCTGCAGGAGCTTTGGGAGAAAAACAGCACCACGATGGTACTGGTTACCCATGACGTGGATGAAGCGCTTTATTTAAGTGATCGAATTGTAATTATGACGCCTCGACCCGGGAAAATCAGCGAGATACTTAATATCTCTCTGCCAAGACCCAGAGCACGGAGCAGCCCGGATTTTATGGCTTTACGCAGCAGCATTCTTGAAAAACTACATCTTGCAAGCGCGGCGCCACAACCGGAATACACAATATAAGGAGATTATGTCATGCCAGAACAAAAGAGACTCAGGCAAATAGCCATCTACGGAAAAGGAGGTATTGGGAAGTCCACCACCACGCAAAACCTGACTGCAGGTCTTGCGGAAAGCGGAAAGAAGGTAATGGTCGTAGGCTGTGACCCAAAAGCAGATTCCACGAGACTGCTTTTGGGAGGGCTTGCGCAGCGTACGGTACTCGATACCCTGCGGGAAACCGGAGACGCCATAGAGCTTTCTAACATATTACGCGAAGGGTATCTGGGAACCAAATGTGTGGAGTCGGGTGGGCCGGAGCCGGGTGTAGGTTGTGCAGGAAGAGGGATTATAACGTCAATCGGGCTTTTGGAACGATTGGGTGCCTATACAGATGATCTGGATTATGTTTTTTACGACGTTCTGGGCGATGTGGTATGTGGCGGATTTGCAATGCCCATCCGCGAGGGGAAAGCAAAAGAAATCTATATCGTGGCAAGCGGCGAGATGATGGCGCTCTATGCCGCCAACAACATCTCAAAAGGTATTGCAAAATACGCTAAAACCGGCGGAGTACGCCTAGGAGGAATCATTTGCAACAGCCGAAATGTTGACCATGAGCTTGAGCTGCTTAAGGCCTTCGCGGCGGAACTAGGAACCCAGCTCATCTATTTCGTGCCTCGCGACAACATCGTGCAGCGGGCTGAAATTCGCCGAAAAACAGTGATAGAATACAGCCCGCAAGAAAAGCAGGCACAGGAATACCGAAACCTAGCCAAAGCAATTGACGAAAACGAGATGTTCACAATTCCTAAGCCAATGGAACAGTCTCGTCTGGAAGAAATACTACTAGAGCATGGTCTTTTGGAGGCTGTTGACGATTACGTGATATAGTATTGAGGTGAGCTCGAGCTATAATATATCACACCAAAACCATCTTTCAAAGGGGCTGGAATGAGCATATACGTTCGGGAATAGCGGGGATGTTAGTGTGCGAGTTCGATTGCCGTTATCTGCTCCAAACCGAATGATTAAGCCATCCGTCGAAATGAGCGGATGGCTTAACTTTTTATTTTATTGCTTTGCGCGCCAGTTGTACCCCAATTATCCTTTTCACATTAACGATATCACAACAACAAAGCCATCTGCCTAACACGGCGGATGGCTATAGCGCATTATATAAAAGCGTTTGCTATTTTTTTGCGGTATATACCGCAAAGTTATAATACTTGTAAACCACATCAATGCACGAGAAACCCGACTGCGTAAGCATATTCAAATGAGTAGTCAGTCTTGCGGGTCTGTCTTCTGCGTAGTAGTTTGG
The DNA here is from genome assembly GCA_023443315.1 of Bacillota bacterium. Taxonomy (GTDB): domain Bacteria; phylum Bacillota; class Clostridia; order Oscillospirales; family Ruminococcaceae; genus Acetanaerobacterium. The sequence continues at coordinate 3,066 of JAEZVA010000081.1, forward strand.
TAGCCACTTACTGTTCATTTCGTGTTCTGAGATATTGCTCAACATAAAGGCTTGCCATTTTTGCATATACGCAGCCTGAATAAACTCGTCACTTCCCAGCACAACATCGATGTTGATAAACACGCCACCCGATTCTAACGCTGCATGTATCTTGTCATAAAACCGCTGCTTGTCGCTGTCGCTCTCTAAATGATGCAGCGCGAGCGACGATACAATCAGGTTGTACTTTTTGGGAAATGCAAAGCCGTTAAAATCCGCTTCTATCATTGTGGCGTCGCAGTTGAGCTTGTTTCGCGCTATTTCTAGCATCTTTTGAGCAATATCAACGCAGGTGATGCTTGCATTCGGAAAACGCTCAATAATCGCTTTAGAGATCGTTCCCGTACCACAACCAAGGTCAATGACATCAAACGGTTGCTCCGCGCTAAAAGGAATAGTACTAATTAGGGCGTCAATCATTTGATTATAGTTTGGAATAAGCGTTTGTATAATCGCATCATACTGTTTGGCTTCGTCTTCAAAGTGAGACTTAATTCTGTCTATCCGCATAAAATAGTCCTTTCTAGCGCGGTACCCTGATGTATTTTGTGCCTGCGCACCGCAAACCTATCCATGAATATAAGTTACGCGCTCACGCGTTTTGCTTCATAGAGCAGCTAACCTCCCGCCCGCTTTGCCGGAGATAATCCGTGCCCCAGGTATACATCGCCTCCAAGATCGGACGGATGCTGTTGCCCAAATCGGATAGGCGGTACTCCACCTTCGGCGGAACGACGGGGTACACGGTACGGATAATCAGCTGAGCCTCCTCCAGTTCGCGGAGCTGCTGGGTCAGCATCTTGGGCGTTGCCTGCGGAATGTACTTGCTCAGTTCGCCAAACCGAAGCGTTTTGCTCATTAAATGCCACAGGATAAGCGATTTGTATTTTCCGCCAATAATATCTATGGTAGCGCCCACAGGGCAGTTGTAGCCGGTATTATCACAGGTCATATGCGTTATTCCTCCTATACTATGCTTATGGATACTATAGCACAATAAAGTAAGTACTTGAATTATATATACTTAATGTCATAATAATAGCATAAGCGATTGTGGCAGTCAAGGCAGACATATAAAGCAAAAAACAAGACAAGAGGTGATTCTAATGGATAGTCGGGTACTAAATATCAGGGGCATGACCTGTGCCGTCTGTGCGCAAAGAATAGAAAAAACGGTGCAGAAGCTTTCGGGTGTGACGCATGCGTCGGTAAACCTTGCAAGCGAAAAGCTGTTTATAGAGTACGATGCGGGCATCGTGAATATAGCCGACATCAAAAAGGCGGTGATTAAGATAGGGTATGAGGTTTTAGAGAATGCCGCCTCCAGCGTGACCATACCAATCGGCGGCATGACCTGCGCCGCCTGTGCAAGTCGTGTGGAAAAAAGTATAAAACGCCTTGAGGGCGTAACAAGCGTGTCGGTCAACATCGCCACCGAAAAGGCGACGGTGTCTTACGACCCGCAGGCAATCAGGCTGTCGGAGATTCGGCAGGCGATTGAGCAGAGCGGCTACAAGGCACTTGAAATGGATAAGACTGACGCGGAAGACGAGGACCGAAGCCGAAAGCAAAAGGACATTACAGTTCTTCGCACAAAGTTTATCATCTCAGCCATATTGTCGCTTCCTCTGCTTTATATCGCCATGGCGCCGATGATTACGGTTGTTCGCCTGCCATTTCCGGCAGGGCTTGACCCGATGCGGTTCCCCTTGGTGTTTGCGCTTACCCAGCTTATGCTGGTGGTTCCCGTCATCGCAGTCGGGTATAAATTCTACACAGTAGGGTTTGCGTCCCTGTGGCGGCGCAGCCCGAATATGGATTCGCTGATTGCGGTGGGTACATCGGCTGCCGTCCTATACAGCGCGTACAACACATGGAAGATTACGCAGGGGGACTTCATGGCTGCCGACCACCTGTATTATGAGACCGCGGGCGTGATAATTACCTTGATACTGCTTGGCAAAACACTCGAGGCCGTTTCAAAAGGCAAGACCAGCGAGGCGATAAAAAAGCTAATGGGGCTTGCACCCAAAACGGCAATCATCATCTACAACGGCGAGGAGAAGGAGATACCCATCGAAGAGGTGGAGATCGGCGACATCATCGTCGTAAAGCCCGGCGCAAAGATTCCGGTGGACGGCACGGTACTGCAAGGGCATACCTCAATCGATGAGTCGATGCTTACTGGCGAGAGCATGCCGGTGGATAAAAAGGCAGGGGACCCCGTATACACCGCGTCCCTGAACACCACGGGCACCATTCAGTTTACCGCCGAAAAGGTAGGCAGAGACACCGCCCTTGCACAGATTATCAAGCTTGTAGAGGATGCACAGGGCTCCAAGGCGCCCATTGCAAAGATGGCGGATATCGTGTCCGGCTACTTTGTACCCGTTGTTTGCGCCATTGCCCTGCTTGCGGGAGCTGCTTGGTATTTTGGCAGCGGCGGTGATATCGAGTTTGCGCTCACCATCTTTATCTCGGTGCTGGTCATTGCGTGTCCCTGTGCGCTTGGGCTTGCGACGCCCACCGCAATCATGGTGGGTACTGGCAAGGGTGCAGAGAACGGCATCCTAATCAAAAGCGGCGAAGCACTCGAGACCGCCCATAAAATTGCCACCGTTATCCTTGATAAGACGGGAACGATAACCGAGGGCAAGCCCGCCGTAACCGACCTGCTTACCGCAGGTGAGGCTGACGAAGAAACCCTGCTGCGCCTGACGGCCTCGGCAGAGAAGGGCTCGGAGCATCCCCTAGGGCAGGCAATCGTTCGCGGCGCACAGGAAAAAGGGCTTACTCTATCCCCCGCAGAGGAGTTTATTTCCCTCACAGGGCGGGGGATCCAAGCAAAAATCGACGGGCAGACGGTGCTAGCCGGAAACCGCAAGCTGATGGACGAGAGCGGGGTATCCCTTGCGAAGATGGAAGCCGCCGCCGACAAGCTTGCAGAGGAAGGCAAAACCCCAATGTATGTTGCGGTTGACGGAACGCTCCTTGGCATTGTAGCGGTGGCGGACGTGGTAAAGCAAAGCAGCCGCAGCGCAATCGAGCGGCTGCAAGATATGGGCATAGAGGTCGCGATGATTACAGGCGACAACCAAAAAACCGCAGCCGCAATCGCAAAGCAGGTGGGTATTACCCGCGTGCTCGCGGAGGTGCTACCGCAGGATAAATCGAGCGAGGTGAAAAAGCTGCAGGCACAGGGTCGCAGGGTCGCCATGGTCGGCGACGGAATCAACGACGCGCCGGCGCTTGCTCAGGCGGATATCGGCATCGCCATCGGCTCGGGTACCGACGTGGCGATGGAATCGGCGGACATTGTATTGATGCGCTCCGACTTAATGGATGTGCCTACCGCGATACAGCTTAGCAAAAAGACCATTCGCAATATCAAGCAAAACCTGTTCTGGGCGTTTGGCTACAACGTAATCGGTATCCCGATTGCGGCGGGGCTACTCTATCTGTTTGGTGGTCCGCTGCTTAACCCGATGTTTGCGGCGGCGGCAATGAGCCTAAGCTCGGTGTCCGTACTCACAAACGCGCTGCGCTTGAAACGGTTTAAAGCAGCATCCCATACAAGAAAAGAAACGGCAGGTGTAATGCTATGAGTGATAAAAGAATGGTCGCCGCACTTGCGCTGGCAGTGGTGTTGATATTTACCGCCGCGTGCGCACGGCTTGATGTGGTAGGGCAGCAATCCGTCAACGCGTTTGACGAGGTCTTAAAGGCAGCGTCCGATAGGGTGAGTGCGGATGAGCAAAACGCGGGGTGGTCTCTGGCGGCGCCGGACGGCTCGGCACGATTTGTTTGGAGTTCCGAGCTTGGCAAGGGCGCGCTGTATGATGTGCTGCTTGCGGTTGACGCTCCCCCATTTATCGACGCAGGGCTGGACACAAGCAGGCTGCCTGAGAATTACACGGTGGTGGGGGATTCTATCCTCGTCGGGATTCGGCTTGGCGATGACGGAGATACCCCAACCGAGGGTATGACACCGCTTGCTTCGTACCGCCAGATTGTAGATAAACACGCCAGTGTGGTCGGCTACCATTCGGCGATGGATCATTACAATGTCGATTTGGGTGGCGGCAATCTATTTGAATGGGCAAAAGACTTGGCAGTAAACACCGTAGATAACAGCAATCAGGATAAGGACATCGTGTTTGTGCTTAACCCGGAGCCGCTGATTGCGGCGGGCGTTGACCCCCAAAAGGTCGGGGGCTGGGTGTATGCCACAGTGAATATGGGGATGGGAGCAAAGCCCGAACAGGTGTATAAGCTGCTAAAACCCTTCGACCTGAAATAAAATAAGAATATTACCAAACAACCAAAAGGGGAACTGCCTATCAACGACAGTTCCCCTTAGCTTTTTCTAGTGCAATTCATTCCTGTTGGAACCGTAAGGAAGAGGGTGAAAACTTAAAACGCATCCACCTTTTTGTATGTTAACGTGCTTGTCAGCTTAAACTCGCCGTCTATCATTGTCTCGACAATATGCGTATAGCTGTCGGGCGATATAAGCCTTGCGGTGTGCCGTTCAATCACATCAACCCCGCCCATGCGGTACCGTTCCACCAGCGCAAGAGAGCTGGTCTCTTCAATAAAATCTCCAGACCCCGTCATATGGTTGCCAAAGTTATCATACCACTCAATACGGAATTGTTTCGTTTCGACATCATAGAAGTATATGCCATGCCCTTTCAGGTCGCCAAATGGGGTGTCTGCGCAAATATCGCAAAGGTAGCAAAAGTCGTCGAGCGCGCTTGAAAAGGTGTTGATGGTTTTACCCATTCCGCCATCCTTCATCCATGGCATCGGTTCGTGGATGTCGCACGACTCCCACCTACCTGTAAAAACCTCCAGCAGCTTCAGTTTTTCCGAGGGGGAAGGTCGTTCGTACCATTCGCTCACAAGGGCGCCTCCTTTTGCTTTAAGTTAGTGTTTAAACCAACTTGTTACAATATTTGCCTGAATTATAACACTAGAGAAAACCAAAAGCAAATAAACCCGTGGATTGATATTCCTAAAATATCCTGTATAATCATAGTCAAGAGAGGTGAAGCTCGGTTTTATCCATTGACCAAACGGCAAACACGAAGAGTATGACGATAAACCGAATGAATATGACATACACCCGTTCTCCCTCAACGAAAATACCCGCGGCAGCTCGTGTAGTGGCAGCTCTCTTGCTCGCGGGCGCACTGTTTTTTGGCTGCGACAACGGCAACAAAGCTGCCCATGCCTCGGGTTTTGGCGAGCCCTTAGCGCAGTCTCAGGTTATAACCCTGTCGCTGGAAAGCGACTATATGGACATAAAGGTGCCATTCCTTGTTTATCTGCCAAAGGGTTATGGTGGCGGTCACAGGTACCCCGTGTGGTACGGTCTGCACGGGCATGGCTCGAGCCAAACGTTTTGGGTCGATAACGGCATTGCAGAGGCTGCCGATGAACTGATTGACAGCGGTGAGATCAAGCCGATTATCATGGTGTTTCCCCGCGCTCGCGATGCAACGCTCAAAGAGATTGAGCAGGACATCGCAGAGGACGGTAAGCTGGGCGAGGCAACCATGGATCAGTTTCTTTGCAAGGAGCTTGTTCCGTATATCGACGCGCACTACGATACCGACGCGACCCCAAAAGGAAGATATATTGGGGGCTTCTCGATGGGTGGTATGATAGCGCTTCGCATCGCGTTTCGCCACACCGATCTGTTTAGCAAGGTGGGTGGGTATAGTGCGGCGGTAATCTCAAGCGACTATTCCGGTAGACAGCTTGAAAAGTGGCTGTACCCATATGACAACGTCGAGCAACTCGATGATATCCAGCGTTTTGACAGGAAAAAGGGCTTTGATAAGCTGCAAGTGTATCTCGACGCAGGCAATGAAAACGACCCATTTTCCACCGGTCTACAGTCTCTGTACGACGCACTGCAACAGCGGGGAATCCAGTCGGAGTTTCGGCTGTACGAAGGCGGACACTCCTTACAAAAGGACAGCATCAAGGATTATTTGAAATTTTACGCGCAGAATAAGCAGAATTAAAAAAGGGCGCCATCACACTGCCGCCGCCAATCAACAGACTTTTATTAACTACTTTATCTAATACAACTCTGCACTTCTAACGATGATTAGTATAAAAAACTCTGTGCTGGTTAGGGTTTAGAGCGGGCTCATGTAAAAGTGAATTTCTAATAAAAACCTCCATTTGCTTTCAGTCTGGTCGGCGAAACTGCCACCAACTTAGCAAAAGGAGGTTTTCTATTGCTTTTTGCGCTGTGCTACCAAATGACGAATTATCTTTTCTTTTTGCTGCCTTTTTTCTTTTGTGCTTTTGCGTAAGAGGAGTTGTTTTTTTGCGCAGTCTCCCGCGCATACAACGAATCAGGCGCAACAAGGCAATTCGTGCCAAACCCTATCAGGTCGGTTCGGCCTATTCTTTTTAAGGTTTCGATAATAATGCGCTTGTTCTCCGGCTTATAATATTGCAAAAGCGCACGCTGCGCCGCCTTTTCTTCCGGAAGCTTTGGCACAGTTAATTTTTCCATGGTGTATGGATCAAGCCCCGTATAGAACATGCAGGTAGAGATTGTCGCTGGTGTGGGGTAGAAATCCTGAACCTGTTCGGGGTGTATCCTGTTCTGCTTTAAAAACAAAGCCAGCTCAACCGCGTCTGTTAAGGTGCTTCCCGGGTGCGACGACATTAAATACGGTACCAGATACTGCTCTTTTCCAAGCTTCTTCGTAATCTCGTAGAACTCTTTTTGGAATTTTTTATATGCTTCAATATGTGGCTTTCCCATTTTATCTAGCACCTGGGCGGAACAATGCTCAGGGGCGACTTTAAGCTGCCCGCTTACATGATATCCTATCAGTTCCTTTATAAATTCCTTGTTATCGTCTTCGTTTAGGTAATCAAATCGAATGCCAGAACGGATAAAAACGCGCTTAACACCCTTAATTTTTCTAAGCTTTCTGAGTATATTCAAGTACTCGGAATGGCTCACATTCAGTTTTTTGCACGGCTGGGGAGCTAGGCATTTCTTTCCTTTGCAAAGACCGTCTGTTAGCTGCTTTTCGCAGGATGGTTTGCGAAAATTGGCAGTCGGTCCTCCAACATCGTGGATATATCCTTTAAAGTTCTTTAGTTTAGTTAATATCTCGGCTTCGCTTAATACAGAACATTCACTTCGGGATGTGACTCTTCTGCCTTGGTGGAGCGCAATCGAACAGAAATTACAGTATCCAAAACAGCCGCGGTTGTGGGTTATCGAAAACTCAACCTCCTGTATTCCGGGCACACCACCCACAGCCTCGTAGCTTGGATGATAGGCACGCATGTACGGAAGGGCATAGACGCTGTCCATTTCTTGTTGTGTCAATGTAAACGCAGGTGGCGTTTGAACCAGCATTTTGTTGCCGTGACGTTGTATCACGGTCTTTCCGTAAACCTCATCCTGCTGGTCATACTGTATCCTTGTGGCTTTTGCGTAGGCTTCCTTATTCGTCGAAACCTGCTCAAAGCTTGGACATTCCGCCGCGCCCAGTGGCGTGTTTGTTGGGCTTGTCAAATAAGAAATGCCACGGACATCGGTCATATCTGACGGTCTTTGCCCGTCTCTAAGCCTGTTTGCAAGCTCGGTTATCTGGTGCTCTGACATCCCGTACATCAAGATATCTGCCTTGCTGTCAACTAAAATGGATGGCATTACCGTATCTGCCCAGTAATCATAATGTGCAAAACGTCTCAGCGAGGCCTCCAGTCCGCCTATCATAATCGGCACATCGGGATAAATCTCGCGAAGCTTATTACAATACACCGTAACCGCTCTGTCTGGTCGTTTTCCCGCAATACCGCCCGCGGTATATGCATCGGTCCCGCGCTTTTTCTTGGCGACGGTGTAATGCGCAACCATGGAATCGATGTTCCCCGAAGTAACGAGAAACGAAAGCTTCGGTCTGCCAAAGCGTTTAAAATCATCGCTTTTATTCCAAATAGGCTGCGCGATGATTCCGACGGTAAAGCCATTTGCTTCGAGTACTCTTGATATGATTGCTACCCCAAAGCTGGGATGGTCTACGTAAGAATCACCTGTAATGCATATAAAATCGAACTGCTCAATCCCCAGCTCGTCCATTTCTTTTTTTGTGATAGGTAAAAAAGGCATAATAATTCCTTTCGCTAAACGATGATTAGTATAACGGCAACAAACCCGTTAGCCGCACAGAAATCGTGCGATTTCCACGGCTTCGGTGCGATGGTAAACAAGACGCATTTCGAAGTTTTAAGTATATCATATTTCGTAGGCTATGGCTAGTTTTGCACGGTGCTGACCTATAGTGAACAATCACAAGGTATGCATAAAAAAGCAGCCTGTAACACGTCACAAGCTGCTTAAAAATTAACCATAGCAAAAACCGCCGGAGAGGAGAGAGGGATTGCTTTTGCCGCTTTTCTTAAAGGGCGAACAAAAAGAACTATTTCATTATTCGCGAGTCCATATTAAACATCAGTTTCCAATCGTGGGCAATCTTCTTCCAACAAGATACTACATGGAATGTTCCGGCTAAATCAGCATCCTCTGGCTTTACCACCTTAGTTTCAACCACGTAATGAATCTGAATGAGTTCTTCAGAAGCATAGATGTTTTCAAATGCTAGTATGGAGTATTCAGAGATTCCAAAATTCTCGATATATTGCGCATACTCTTTGCCCGTGCATCGATAGCCCCCGCACACCATAACTGCATCATCCAAAACCAGCTTTCTAAAATCATCAACATTCCTGTTCAACACTGCATCCCACATTGCTAACTCATAGCGCTTTATGTCCATGAATAGACCTCCTAAGTTAAGTTGTGACTGATTCTAAAGATTCCCGAACTATGTCAAGGTATATTTACATATGTAATCAGTCGTGAATGCTTCGGCTAATAGATATGACATGAAAGCCATTTTTGATGCTTTATGATAACCATTCTACTCAATGTGCGACTCTGCGTGTTCTATATGTTTGAAACGGTGGACGCGCCGTCCCTTTTAAATTGGCTGGGGGTAGTACCGGTAAACCGCTCAAACATGTTGTAAAAATGGTTGTAATTGTTATAGCCGCATTTCTGTGCAATCTCATTCACGGGCAACTCGGTGGTTTCCATCAGCTCAGTCGCTCTTTTTATTCGATGATGATTGATAAAATCCTTAATGCTCTGGTCAAACTGTTTTCGAAATGCGTTCCCCAGATGGTTGGAGTCTAAAAAGAACTGTTCAGAGAGGGATTTCACGGTAATATCCTCAGCAAGGTGTGATAGGATGTAGTCCCGCACCTCGTACAGATGCGGCTTTGCCTCCTTTTTACGCTCGGTAACAAGAAGGGAAAGTGCCTCGGACAAAATCTCAAAAAAATCGCTTTGATCAGGGTGCCATTGCTTATCCATCCGCGCGCAAAGACGTTGTGTGCCGATGTCTCTGGACTCGAGCAGCCGAAAGGTATCGTACAAGATATCATCAATCAGGCGTAGCGTGCGCGCTTGCTGGTGGAACTGGGACAGTGACCCTGCGGTATCCCCGTTGTGGGTGGAATAGATTTGACCTGCGGCGGTAAGAAGAGCCTTTTCGTCCATCAGCTCCAACGCACGCACAACCTCTTGACGAACTGAGGGTACTATCATCGCAGGACCACGCAACGGGCATTCTCGAAATAAGGCATCCATCTCCATCTTTAAATCATCAAAGACCTCTTCAATCTCCTGATGATTCAGCGGCTTGAGCAAGAAATGTCGCACCTTGTTATGCAAAGCCTTTTGCGCGTATTCAAAAGTGCCATACCCGCTTAGAATCACGAAACGAGCGTTACACCCTGAGCGCCGCGCCTTTTCAATCAGCGCAAGACCGTCCATGTTCGGCATACGGATATCGGTAATAATGACATCAGGACGATAGCGCAATATATCAGCCCATGCACTCTCTCCGTTATCGGAGCTTCCGCAGATGGAAAACCCCACCGCACCCCAGTCTATCAGCAAGCTTAGTCCCTCTATGACAGACGGCTCATCATCAACAATATATAGCCGATACAGCATTGTTTTATCCCCCTTTACCCCAACAAATCGGGTTCTTTGCGTAACAGGATGGTAACCTTCATTCCTTTCCCCGGAACGCTATCCAGCGTCAATGTCGCGTTGTTTCGATAGTGAAGCTTCATTCGCCGGTAAACGTTTCGCAGCCCGATTCCTATGCGGGCATCGCTGTTTTCACCCGGGCTTCTCAGATCATCCCATATTGTTTTTAGAGCGTTTTCATTCATGCCAATCCCGTTGTCCTCCACGACAATGGCAATTTCTTCGTTTTCATTTTGATAAGCAAAAAGTTTCAGTATTCGCTGTCTACCACTAACCGATTGCAGCCCGTGTATGCAGGCGTTTTCCACCAGCGGTTGAATCAGCATGCGAGGGATTGTTAGCTGTTCTGCTTTTGGGGAAAGCGTTACGTTGTAAATGAACTTATCTCCAAAACGAAACTTCTCAATCATCAGGTACTTCTCAATAAAATCAAATTCCTCCTTTAGGGGAATCAGCTTATCGCCCGAATCAAGAAGCCTGCGGAGGAGCTTGGCTAGGTTCTGAATCACCTCAACCACCTCGGTGTATCCTTTTTTTACGCAAACCACCATGATGGCGTTGAGTGTATTAAACAAGAAGTGTGGGTTGGCCTGACTTTGCAGGTACTGAAGCTCAGCACGGACATTTTCGATCTCCATCTCCTTCTGCCGAACCTCCAGCTTATACACATCGTTTATCAGGAGATTAATCTCGTTAATCATGTTGTTAAAAAAGCGAATAAGCCACCCTACTTCGTCGGTGCCCATGTCTTCATAATCCAGTGGCGAAAAGTTCTTTCCCGTTACCTTCTTCATGTGCTTTGTCAAAAGGGTGATTCGCACCACCACCGAGTTTAGAACAAGCGAGAGAATCACAATCGAGATAATGGCAAACAGGCCAGACCATCCAATGATGTACATAAAGGTGCCGTTGCGCTGCCTGACCAGAAGGGAGCGGTCATAGACCCCAAGGATACGCCAGTCTTTAAAGTGCGATATCTCGCCGAGCGGCAGGCTAACCCAATATAGGTTGTGCTCTTTGGATAACGATAACGTCTCGCCGATGTTAGCCCGGTCGGAAATGGGCGTCTTATATATTACCTTATCATCCTTTAAAATATAGATCTCCATGTCTCCTGCTTGGGATGCAATCTCAGAAAGAATTCTGTCCGTTTTTAGATCCACGGTAATCAGTTGCTCCTCCATGTTGGGCTCTGTGCTTCGTCTGACTCTTTGAACAATTCGAAGGTATCTTGAATGGGTTGACAGAAAAGCAGACGCATCCATAGGGGCGAGCGAGACATGATTGCTGGATGAAACATGGGTTCTATACCACTGTTCCTCACGCACAGTTCGGTTGATGTACTGAAAGTACCCGCTGTTGGAGTGGTTTGGGTTGGATGTAAACATCGTAATATTGGCAACATACGGATTGCTGAGTAGGTACATATCAAACCGTGTACGAAAATTCTGGTAAAAAAACTCATAATAACTGTAAGGGTCATTAAAATCTTTCTCAAGGTCACGGCTGAGTGCGATGTCGGTGGAGATCTGGTTGGTTACGTCAACGGAGTTTTGGATAATCTGCCGCACATCAGACACGATCCGATCCGCCATATTGTCAAGCTGCTGGGTCTCTCTGGCATCCATTTCTTGACCCGCCACTGTAATCCAGATAATGCCGCCAACAAGAGTGGGCAGCATTACACAGCTTATGTATACAATAATCAACTTGTTGCGAATACCAATGTTGTTAAACCAACGAAGCAAACCTTGCATGAACAATCCCCCATTTAGACAAAAAGACATTTGTATTCGGATGGCAGCATCCCTGTTAACTGCCTGAACTTGTTGGAAAAATAAGCATTGTCCCGATATCCCACTTCGCTGGCCACATCCGAAAGCTTAATATCAGACGTTGCAATCAGCAGTTTTGCGTTTTCAATCTTTATATCGTTAATGAGGTCATTGAACTTTTTCCCGCAGTTCTTACGTATTATTTTGCTAACCACAAGCGGAGACAGCGAAAAAACGTCTGCCAGTACCTGAAGGGAAAGATCGTTCTTGTAATTTTCTCGTATATAGTCGACGATGCTCTGCGCAAGATCACCGTGCGTCGGTACGGTCGGATTCTTTGTTTGGAGGCAAAGCCGGTTTAGGAGTTGCTCTGCCTCCTGCTTGCACCCTCGTAGGTTTCCCGTTTCAACGCTAGCGACAAACAGAGACAACTGTTCTTTGACGTTGATGCTGTAAAAGGAGGATAGATCTTCTGCCAGCCAAATCAGCCGGTATTGATATAAACGCAGTTCGTGCGCCAAACAGCGAGACTTGTGTAAAAGTTGATAAAACTGCTCAATCAGCAACTCGGTTTCCTCCACCGAACCCGCCAATATGGTCTGCGTAATCCTTTGATAGGGAAGATCCAGCTCAATGATCTCGCTAAAACCGGGCGGTTCGGGGGCTTGACCGTGTATCAAATAATCATCCTGAACGCCATATAGGTACCACAATTTTAGCTCTTCTATCTGACGGTATAGCGTTTGGATATCCATAACCCCGCAGCCTTCACCGCTTGAAAACATAACTGTAACAGGCACTAGGTTTTTGGTAAGACCATGGTATGCGCTTACAATATCCCCGTAAGCAGACGAATCGTCCCGTACCACGGCAAAAAACAAACCTAAGCCGCGATAATAAACGGCCTCTGGCTGCTTTAGCCCGAAGCCCTCTGTAATATGCATTAGCATACCGCTAACATCCATCTGTTGGTTTGTCTGGTAAAAATCCTTGATCATCAGGCATACAATCCGAAATCGGACACCCGGCAGCAGCCCGAGCAGAAACGTTAGCTTGTCATACAGTTTTGGGGTGGCGGAACTGTGTATGATGCGACCAATATAGTAACTGACCATATAACGCGAAAGCTCCAGCGTTTCGGCCTCGCGCAGTCTTTCGTCTTCAATCTCCATTGCAATAGTGGAAAATGCCTCGGTAAACTCTGCCACATCCAGCGGCTTTAAAATATAACTGCGAACGCCGTACCGAAGGGCCGAACGCGCATACTCAAATTCACCGTACCCGCTGATGATGATAAATTTTGGCGCTCCATGTTGACCTGCATAGCGTTTGACCAACTGCAGTCCATCCAGTCTGGGCATACGAATATCAGTGATTACGATATCGGGCTTTAGGGTTTCAATCAGTGCAAGTCCCTCTACCCCGTCGGCGGCCTCACCGCACAGTTCAAGACCCATTGCATCCCAATCAACCATTAACCGCAATCCTTCTAATACCGACGGTTCGTCATCAATAGCAATTACGCGCAGCAACCGCGACCTCTCCTTTCAATGGTAATGTACAAAAAAATAGCACCGTGTTCAAGGCTTTGAACACAAGTTTTAATTTTGTCCCACATTCAACAGTAATTTGTTAATGTATTTAACATATTATTCATAATATAATGATTATACACAAAAATACAGTGTTAGTCCAGACGGTTTTTGTGAGACTAAAAGAAGGAGTGATTGTATTTCATGAAAAAGAAATTGGTTTGCCTTTTGCTGGCTGCAATGATGATTGCTACGCTGGCAGCGTGTGGAGGTGCCGCACCGGCACAGGAGTCTTCTCGTGCGGTCGCGGAGGAACTACCTACGGCTTCGGCAGATGACGGGAAAAAGTTGCCTGTGCTCAGCCCAGATGATCCGACGACCTTTACCGTTTTTGTTCCCACAGCAAAGCCCGCCCCGTCTTCGGACAACAAGATTGCTAAGAAGCTGAAGGATGAGCTTGGTGTAACACTTGAGCTTGACATCATCTCCAGCAACTTCGACGAGAAGATCGGCGTTATGATCGCAGCTGGCGAGTATCCGGACATCATTGGTAACTCGAGTCAGCATGCTCGCTTTATTGAAGCAGGCGCGCTAATCCCGTTCAATGATTACCTGACCCCTAATCTTGCGGGCAACATCCTTACCCATGTGGAGCCTTATCTGAGCAGGCTCTCCTATCCTGCTGATGGAAAGATCTATGTTCTTCCCAACTACAATCGCTATTATGGCGAGATCTCTGCCGGAACCCATTGGGGTCCTGCCTTCTGGATTCAAAAGGCGGTTGTTGAGGAGTTCGGTTACCCTGAAATAAACGACCTTGAAACATATTTTAGCCTGATTGAGCAGTACAAAGCGAAGTATCCCACAATCGACGGACAACCCACCATCGGCTTTGAGATCTGCGCGGCAGCTGGTAAAGAGTTCTGTCTGACCAACGCACCGCAGCATCTAATTGGTCACCCGAATGACGGTGGAGTGGTTGTCGATGTTGAGACTAAGGTAGCAGATATTTTTGCAGATAAAGAGTATGCAAAAACCTACTACAAAACACTCAACGAGATGAACCAAAAGGGACTGGTTGACCCCGAAACCTTCACACAGAACTTTGACCAGTACCTTGCCAAACTGGCAAGCGGTCGTGTTCTTGGTATGTTTGACCAGCGCTGGAACTTTGGTAACGCTTACGATGCACTGACCGCCGAAGGTCGCTACGAGCGTCAGTGGATTCCTGTAATGCCTGTATACGATGGCTACGAGCCTTACTACCGTGACCGCGATGTTATGAACATCAACCAGGGCTATGGCGTTAGCGTAAACTGCAAAGAGCCTGATAAGGCTGTTGCGTTCTTAAACACCATCCTGGAAGAAGATTGGCAGATCCTGTTTAGCTGGGGCGTTGAGGGCGAAGACTATCTGGTTAACGACGCAGGTCGTTACTATCGTACCCCCGAGATGCGTACAACTCAGGACGATCCCGTTTGGAAGACCAAGAACAAGTACGAAGCATTCTGGGATATGATGCCCAAGAAACAAGGACAGTTCTCCAACGGCAACAACTATGACGTTGATGGCCAGCCCGAAGAGTTCTTTGATACCCTCAAAGACTACGACAAAAAGATTCTTGAGGGATACGGCAAACAGACATGGGTGCAGTTCCTTAATCAGCCTCCGGAGAATCCTCCCTACTACCCTGCATGGAATATCCCATTGGTAGACGGTTCTGACGCGCAGATGGCAAATACCCAGCTCAACGATCTTGCGCTGCAGTACCTGCCAAAGGCAATCCTCAGCAGTCCTTCCGAATTTGACGCCATTTGGTCTGAATACACCGCTAAGATTCAGGAGACCAACTACAAAGCGTATCTTGAAGTGATTAACAAAGAGATTGCATGGCGCATGGAAAACTGGGGCTAACCAACCCACATGCTGGAAGGGGTCGGCGTAAGCCGTCCCCTTCTTTCATACTTATACCAAAATAGGGGGGTACAATTCTATGGGGAACGCTGTTGCCGAACG
>JAEZVA010000028.1 GCA_023443315.1 Bacillota bacterium
TATTGTTTTAATAATCTGCGCAATAATCCACGAAAGAACTGCGCAGGTTAGAATATAGTTGCGCGTTAACTGCTGTAAGCTTTCCATGGCGATCCCCATTTCGTCGTTTTCAGAGTAAACATCAAAACAAAATACATCGCCCAATCACTGTTTCATGGTCATTTTGTTGATGGTAATTGACGTTTACTGTTTGGGAAGAAATCGGTTGTTACCGTCTTCTGTCAGTCAGTTTATCGGTAAAACGATAGATAAAGTCATCTGAATACTCAAAGCAGGAAAGATACTGCTTCGCCCCATCGGATAGTTCGTAGGCAAGTTCTGACGCTCGTTGCACGCCGTAAAGGGTAGCAAACGTAGTTTTACTGTTTTGCACGTCGCTGCCCACGTTCTTGCCCAATTCCTCGCTCGTCCCAGTGATATCAAGTATATCATCTACAATCTGAAACGACAAGCCGATTTTTTCCGAATATCTGTCTGCCGCCTGCACCTTGTCTTCATCTGCCCCTGCAATCACACAGCCCATGGTAGAAGCGGCGCGAATGAGGGCGGCTGTTTTCATTGAATGGATCAGCGAAAGCGTTTGTTCGTCGGCCTGTTTTCCTTCACTTGCAAGGTCAATCACCTGACCTCCCACCATTCCGTGATAGCCCGCCGCACGGGCTAAGATGCCAGCCGCGCGCAATGCACACTCAGCAGGCACAGTGTTAGACTTTACCAGCATAATCTCAAACGAATAGGTCAACAGTGCATCACCAGCCAAAAGTGCCGTGGCTTCACCATACCGTATATGGCAGGAAGGCTGTCCCCTTCGCATGTCATCATCATCCATACAGGGCAGATCATCGTGGATTAAAGAGTAAGCGTGCAGCATCTCAACGGCACATGCAAACGGCAGGGCGTCGTCGATACTGCCGCCACACATCCGGCAAAACTCGAGCAAGAGGATGCCGCGAATCCGTTTGCCGCCTGACAGTAGGCTGTAGCGCATCGCGTCCACTACGTCCTGCTGCACAAGTCCCCTATCAGACAAATAGCGTTCCAGCGCCGTGTTAATAAGCTGTAGATAGTATGGCTCTCGCTGCTCTATTGTCGCAATACTGCTCATGTGTCCGCCTTTCCGGATAACCATGGTACCCAACTGTTAACTGTCGGAAACACTTTCTTTGTCGGGGGAAAGCTCCTTAATCTTCAGTTCTGCCTGCGTTAAGCTCTGTTGACACTGCGCTATGAGTATTATACCCTGCTCATACAGCTTTAACGAGGTTTCAAGGTCGATATCACCGCTTTCCAGCTTGCGAACAATATCTTCTATCTCTTTTAGGGACGCATCAATCGGTTTTTGCTGTTCTTTTTTTCCCATGCAGGTCAACCCTTTCGTTTGATTGTTGCAGGTTCCGTACTCGCTTGCACAACGTCCGCCTCGACAAAGCCGTTTTGTACACGGATGGTAAGTCGATCGCCGGCAACAACATCCTCTGTGCTTTTTATAACATGTCTTCCTTTTAGCACAACAGCATATCCGCGTTGCAATACCCGCAGCGGGCTTAGTGAGTCAAGCAGTTCAGTGTATCCTGTTAGCCTTTGTCTGTAAGAAAACACCTTATGAAACGACGCAGCACCTAGCCTGTTTTGAAATAAGGCAAGCCGAGCATGACGGTCAAGGAGTAACCCTTGTGGGCTATTCGCCTTCAATGCTTCTTCCGCCCTGGAAACAAAAAAACGGGATAACGCAATCTTGCTTTCAGCCGCTTTGCGCATCTGATCTCGCAGCGCACGAAGCGTACTGAGTACAGCGTATCTATCGGGAACCGCAAGCTCTGCCCCAGCAGACGGAGTGGGTGCGCGAAGATCTGCCACAAAGTCTGCAATCGTAAAATCGGTTTCGTGACCAACGGCGCTGATGACGGGGATGACACTGTTATAAATCGCATAGGCGATGCGCTCGTCATTAAAGCAAAACAGATCCTCGTAACTGCCGCCGCCACGAGCGAGAAGGATGACGTCCGCAGCATGAAGCACATTTACACGGCTAATTGCCTCGGAAATCTCAGTGGGTGCATCCTCCGCTTGAACGGGAACGGGGCACAACAGCAGCTCTACAGCAGGAAAGCGACGTGCAACCACGTTGCGGATGTCCTCAATAGCAGCACCCGTCTTAGAGGTGATAACGGCAATTCTTTCAGGGAAAGGCGGTATCGGTTTTTTTCTCTCGGCATCAAACAGTCCAAGTTTTGCCATTTCAGCCTTGCGCTGTTCAAAAGCCAGCGCGAGCGCACCAATTCCTTCGGGCAGAAGGTCTGTGCAGTACAACTGGTACTGCCCGTCCCGTTCATAAACTGAAATTGCACCGCCTGCTACCACTGCCATCCCGTCCTGCGGGGTAAAACGAACGGATGAGGCATGTGCCTTGAACATCACCGCTCGCAGTAGTGACCTATCATCCTTAAGGGTAAAATAAAAATGCCCCGAAGCGGTGTGGTATTTAAAATTAGATATTTCACCGCGCACCATCACGCGCGTCAGGTGCTTATCCCCTTCAAGCAGCGACTTGATATAGGTCGATACCTGCGTGACGGTGAGCGTCCTCGAATAGTTCATATCAACCTCCGCTTAATCCGCCTGTGTGATGGATACAGCATAAAATCGCCGTGCCTGCCGCATTGTCGCTCGACAACGCAGGGCTTGCAAACAACCCGTCAAAGCGCTGCGAAAACGTTTGGCGAATCATCGAGTTTGACATCACGCCGCCAGCGTAGAGCAACGGCAATTTACCATATGCCTGAATCGCCTTTTCGGTCATGCAAGAGAGTGTCGCCATAATATATTCGATGCAGTAACGGGCGATATCACAGGGTGGCATGCCGTCAGACAGCATGCGCGCACACTGATTCTCTACACCCGAAAGACAGCAATCCATTCCTTTTAACATCGGCTTAACAGAAAACGTACGGGTACTTTGGCTCGACAACTCGTCAAGCTCCATTCCGGCTGGAAACGATAGCCCCAGCATGCCGCCCACACGGTCGATTACCTGCCCTGCTTTCAGGTCAAGGCTACTGGCAATGCACGCGATGTCTAGGATGGTTGCTTGACTGGGGTTAACCAAAAGGCATTCGGTTGTTCCGCCAGAAACGTGAAAGGCGATAAATGGTGAGCTTAACAGGTCAAGCCGTCCCACCGAATAAAGTGCAGCCGCAATATGGCCTGCCTGATGCGAGAACGCGTAAGCCGGAATATGAGAGGAACTCGCCACCGCCCTAGCCGAACATTCTCCGACTAAAAAGCACGGCATATACGAGCCTTGCTCGTCTCGCGGGCGAGCGGAAAAGCCTACCGCACAGGGCGATTGATCCTCCTGGGCAAACAGTCGCTGTAAAACAATCGGCAGTTGGCGAACATGGTGAAACACCGCGTCGCTCTGCCGAAGTCCCAAGTCGCCTGAATGAACAGGAAGAAGCTGCTTTTCACTTATGACTGTTCCGGTCTCGCAGTCATACAGCGCCGCAGAGGTTGTATAGTTGCTGGTATCTACCCCAAGAAAAACGGACATATCGGCTCTACTCCTGCTCCGGCTCGACGGGCGTCTCTTCCGATTCGGGTTGATTATCCGTCTCGTTGACCTCTTGCGGCGCAAGCGGTGCGACCAGTTCCTTTGCGGCAGTTCCAAGTAGACCGTTTACAAACGAATAATCCTCTTCCCCTGCGTACTTCTTTGTAATGTCTACCGCCTCATTGATGGAGACCCCCACAGGAATATCCGGCTCATACAGCATCTCGTAAAGTGCGAGACGCAAAACAGAAATGGCTACCCTAGAGATGCGATTCATCTTCCACTTGAGTGATAAACGCTCAATGTGTGCGTCAATCTCTTCGAGATGCTCCTCTACCTTCAGCGCGGTTTGCTCTGCAAACGGGTCAAGGTGCATCTCCCAGTTCTCTCGTTTTAAGTCAGGCTCATTAATAACAATTACCCTGCACTCATTGGCGAGGTCTATCAGCTCATTAACCGTCTCGTTGCGAAATGATTTTTCAAACAGCAGGATAAATGCCTGCTCTCTTGCTTCTCTGCGCGTCATATTGGGTGCATCCTTTCAGAATAAGCGTGTAAAGTGCAACACCTACACGGCATATAATGCAAAAGAAGCCCTCCGCCTGTGGAGGGCTTTCTAAAGTCGATTTATTGATCGTTGCCCGAATCCTCGAACAAAATAGATACGATGTGCACGTTCACCTTGCTAACTGCAATCCCTGTCATGCTCTGTACCGACGCCTTAACATTGGACTGAATCTGTTGCGCAACCTCTTGAATTTTAGCTCCCGAAGCAAGGTTAACATATACGTCAATGACCGCCACATCATCCCTAACAGTAATCCGTACCGGTTTGGGAACCACAGGTTTAGAAACAAGCCCTTTAAAGGTGGTGGGCATAGCAGCCATCTCTGCAACTCCATTTATCTCGCGTGCTGCGGTGCAAGAGATCTTAGAGAGGACCTCCTCGGAAATCTTTAGGCTTCCAACGGTGTCCTTTATCGTATTTTCCTTCATATCTGCCTCCGTTTCCGCCGGATTTACCGACAAAAGATAATGGCATTGGTAGGGTTTGGTACCCTTGCCGTAAAAAAAGGTAAGCAAAAAATAAAAGTGGTATAATACCATTTCCTTTAATGGTATTATACCACAAAATGATGAAGACACAACTACTTTACCGGAATAATCGTGATATTTTCGGCTGGGATATCGATTTCTCCAAGAAGGATATCCTTAATCTGCGCAACCTCGGTGCTGAGCAATCCGTCGGTTTTTATCACGATGCTTGCCTTGTCGCCGTCGATGAATGCGATGCAGTCCGAGAAGCCTTTTGCCTTAATCAGGGTTTCGATGTTGTTTTCTGCGTCAATGGCTGTGGATATACTTGCCGCTGTCGTGATTGCGTTGTCCTTTTCCTCCTCGGTAATTGCGGAATCCTTCAAGATATTTTGCAGGGTTTCTACCGCCTCGTCGCGGCTCTGTTTTTTGTTTAGGCGCGCCTCGATAAAATAGTCCTCTCCGGCGTTGTTGGTTACGATGGCATCGGTCATATCGGTAATGCCGGTAACATCAATTGCATCGGCTTCTTCTTCGTCATCGCTTCCGACAAACTGCGCTTCGCCGTAATTTTTGGATGCATCTGCGTCCTCTGCGAGGGTCAGATCCTTGCCAGTTTGAGAGAACTGCCAGTTTAGGTATATCGCAATACCGAGCGCCACCACCAAGGTTGCAAGCAGTATCTGCCTTTTGCCAAACACCATAAGTATGCTCCTCCCATCAGATTATGAGTTTTCCAGTGCCATTCTTGTGACGCAAACACGATTTGCGCCGATGTCAAATGCGGTAGTAACCGCGTCTATAATGCGTGATTGAACTAGTTTATCATCACCGCCCTCGCATACCACAACAACTCCTTTAACCCGAGGCGCTCTTTCGGTCGCAAGCAACGCCTGCTTACCATCCGAACCATCTACGAAGATGTAGTTTTCCTCGGTTTTATCCTTCTGCGATGTTTTTGCCTTTCCATCTTCCGATATGTCTCTGGTCACATCGGTATCGGTTTTTTGCTCTTTCGCATACACGTATTCCACGCTGGTATCCAGCGTAACCATTACCTTAGCCTGCCCTACCCCATCGATTGAGGTTACCAAAGCATATACCTGTTGTTCTAGCTTCTCATTACTCGCAGACAAGGAGCTATCAGGAGTGCCAACCTCGTTGATGGTTTTGGTTTTGGGGGCAAACAATTCCGAAAGCAATATTAACGCAATGCCCAAGATGCCGATTGTAACAATAATGCGTATCTTTTTGTCGCCTTTTGCAAGCCCGCTAAGCCATTGCCGAATGTTTATAATACTGTTGCCTTTCTCCTGCATATCATCCTCCACAGGCACTTGTTAAGACGCACCGGAAAACGTCAAAACGGTAGAGATGCCCGTCTTATCGCTTATGTATTCCCTGATTTCTGTCTCTCGCACGGCATATTCGGGCGAAAGCACAACATCTATCTGACTAATAGATATGCGGTTTTTGTCCACAGTATTATACCCAAATGAAATATTTTCGGGAGTAACCCCTTTTTTATCAAGCAGCAAACTCACCTCGGTCTCCATCCCGTTTTGCATCTGACCGTCTACGGCAGATGTCAGATCACCCTGCACCTCGGCAAGGTGTTGTTCTGCCTTTCCACTCACACTTAGCTTCATATCCGGCAGCCTTGTAAGAACAGGCGATATAATACAGCTGAGAAAAAAAACACCGATGACAAGCCGCATCAATTTCTCTAGGCTTGTGTTGGGGACAAGCATGTGAATGATTGCTCCCGCAATTGCTGCCACACACAACGAAACCGCCCAAACCTTAATATCCGCCATATCGCTACCCCTTTTGTCGCAGAGTGTTTACGAACCGACCGAACTGATGGTCAAAACAACGGTAGTGGAAACAATCATTAGAACCGCAAAGCAGAGAATAACGGTGACAAGCAGCGTAATTGCGGTGGAACAGCTGTTTAGTACCTCGCTTACCTGCTTTAGCTCAAAAATCTCGCTCACAGCCGCAGCTACCTTTAGTGTAAGCATCCATACAAGTGCCTCAAGCAATACAGGTAAAAAGATCATTGCTGCGGCTAGGATGCCGAATACCCCGACAACGCTTTTTAGCAGAAGCAGACAGCCGCTAACCGAGGTCATCGCGTCAGCCAGAGCTCCGCCAACCACAGGAATAAACGAGCCGATTAGAAACTTGCCCGTACGCACAGCAACATTATCTATCCCTGAGCTTACCAAGGTTTGAACGCTGAGTAATGCGACAAATACTGTAATAATAAAGCCAAGCACCCAAGACGCGACGCTCTTTATCATCTTCGCGGCTCCAGACAGATTAACCTGTGGAGAGACTGCGGCAACAATGCAAAACGCAAGATAGATACCGAGCAAAGGTACCACTGTTACAGTGGCAATCTGGGACGTTACCTCTGCCGCGCCAAACAAAAGCAGGTTATAGGCGGACGCCGTACCCGGCTGACCAGAAACCGCCATAATCCCCGAAAGAACAGGCACAAACGATAGCATGAAATTACTGCAGTCGTAGATTGCGGCAGATGCCTTTTGAATGCAGTTCATAACTGGAACAATGACGGAACCAACAATACATAGCACCGCAACGGTATTAAACACATTGCCCAGTGATTTTTGCAAAAAGCCCTCTTTAAACCCGTCAATTAAAGAACACAGAAGAATGATACCCAGCACCGAAAAGAAGATGACCTGCGGCTTAGAAACAGTATCCTTGACCATGGCAAAAACCAAGCCGAAAAATTCCCCCGGCTGGAGCGACAGGATACTGCCTGCCGATATATCGTCGATTCCAATGGAATCAAGGTATGTCTTCGTATCATCCGAGAGCATCCACCACAGCTCGTCCGCGCCGCTTGCCTCTAGCTGTTCTTCGAACATTCCTTCCTGCACGGCATCAGGTATTTCGTTATCCTCGGCATAGACCGAAACCGAGAACAGCAATATAAAAAGTATGGTTACAAGCAGCTTGATTCTAATCAATTCGAAACATCCCTTTATGTAAATATCACGGCATTGCAATTTTTAATTATCTTTGCAAAAAACGTATCACAAATTAATCAGACGCTTTGATATATGCGCTTCTGCAAAGATTTCTCTCCACCTTTTTAGATGAAGGCTGCTACTACGATGCATTGATAAGAGACCTTGCAATATTTAAAATTCGCTCAAACAGTGGAAGCGCACTAAGCAGTACGGCGATTTTCCCCGCCGTTTCTACCTTTGAAGCGATAGAGACGGCGCCCGAGTCGCGGCAGACATCCGCCGCAAACTGAGTAACAAAGCAGATCCCAAGTGCTTTAAGCAGGATTACTAGGTACTCACTGTTAATTCCAGTCTCCGCCACAAGCTCCCTAATCTCGGCAATGATCGGTGCGCTTGCCAGAATTACAAATAGCAGAATAATTATACCGGCACCCAAATTTACCGCAAGTGAATACTCGGGCTTGTACTGTTTAATCAAAACCGAGATAGCCGTAGCAACAATAGCCACTCCCGCAATAGTCAAGATATCCATTGCTATAACCCAAATACGCTTTTAACAGTCTCAAACAGGTTGCTGATTTCGTAGATAATCATCATCAGCACAACAATAAGCCCTGCTAGTGTCGTCATCATGGCCTGTTCCTCTCGCCCAGAGCGAATTAACACCTGATTGAGCACCGCTACGATGATGCCAATTGCCGCAATCTTAAAGATCAAATCTACTTCCATACCCGCTACTCCGTTTCACCAATTTTATTAATTTATGAGCTTTTTACTGTCATACACAATGGCTATGCATCTTGAGGTATGGTTATTACAACATCAAGATTGCAACCCCAACCCCCGCCAGCACACCAATGGTCAGATACATCCTAGAATAAGAGGTGCATTCTCCCCTTGCCGATTCATAGCTCTTTTCAAACAGGTGGGTATACATTTCGATGGTCTTTTGCTGTTCGAGGGCGTCGGTGGTTCCAAGGACATCCCCGAGTGAAATCAAACGCTCGAAATCTTCTTTGGACAGTAGACTGCGTTGCTGCACAACACTCGATCTCCATGCCTGCGGAAACGACGCACCTTGAGAGAGCCGCTGCCTGCATTCGCTCAAAAAAATCAGGCGTGCAAACTGGCTTTGTGCCGCCATCTGCACCACAATCTCCCCGATTGGCATACGCACATAGCTAATCTGTGCCGATAGGTAATCAAGCATCGCAACAAGACGTTCGAGACAGTCCGCGCGGTCAATCAATCGACGCCGCAACATAAGCCCCACCGCTGTACAGGTTGTCACTATGCACACCATTCCCCCTGCCTTTAGGATAAAGCTCATCTGCTCTCACGACCTCTCTAATGGAACACGGGCTTGTCGCATCGTGCAAAAACACAATGTGTCGGAACGCGCCCGCTGTAATTAAGCGCATGACCTGTTTTTTTCTTAAAAGCTCATCCTTATCTGCGGCATGTACCGTGGCAATGACCGAGACTCCGCAGTTAATCCCAGTTAGCAACGCCTCTGCTTCCTGCTCGCCGCCAATCTCATCGCATACCACGATATCGGGGGCAAGACAGCGCACGGCAATCAGAATACCCTCCCCCTTCGGGTAGCCGTCCAGAACATCGCAACGGGGACCCAGATCGTTGCCTGCCTGACCACAATAAACGGCTGCAATCTCGCCGCGCTCATCCACAACCGACACCCGCAAGCCGCGCAACGATAACTGCCTGACTACATCGCGCAGAAGGGTTGTCTTACCGCTGCCCGGAATCCCGCAGATGAGTACGCCACCCATTTGGTTGCAAAGTACCTGCTTTATAAGTACATCGGCAACACCGAATATCTGTCTCGCAACGCGGAGGTTAATCGAGCTGATGCCACGCACTCCATTAACCCTACCGTTTTCAACCACCGCGCTGCCACACAATCCGGCTCGATGACCGTTTTTTACCGTGATAAACCCGTTTATCATCTCGTTTTGATGACTGTATACCGAATACTCGCATAGTCTTTTAAAACATTCATCAATTTCATCTGGCGTAATACAAACCACATCCTGTGTCTCAGTTGAGACAAGATGCCCTGCACGCGTTAGAAACACGTCTTTATTTGAGAGGTTAACGGCAAATGGTCGTGCACAGCGAAGTCGGATTTCACGAATGTTCGCCTTGGTCTGCTGTGGCAGCCTACATACCATCATATTTAATTCTTGCGGCAGCACTTTTGCAGCATCATCAAGGCGTTCTGCCTGTTCGGCTAGTCCCATTTCTTACAATCCTCTTTCTGAGTAAAACTCAATTCAGTATATTGTTTGTCCTCTTTGTTTAGAACTAAAAATGCGATTAAGGGCAGTGCTGTATCGCTTGCATTGTCTGGACAGCAAAAAAGACGAACCCACCGAAGTGAGTCCGTCTTGTTCAATATTATTTTTTACTAGATCTTAATCTTGCCAACGCCGCCAGATTTTCCGGGCTTGCCCTTTTTAACAGGATTCCCGTCGGCCTTCTTCGCACGGTATTTCTTCCAAACCACCCACAGCGGTCCTGCGATACAGATGGTGGAGTACGAGCCGGAGATCATACCGAAGATCATCGGGATGGCAAAGCTCAGAATGCTCGTTACATTGTTAATGAGTGCAACTACACAAACAACAACCATTACAATAACACCGCACAAGCTAGTGATAATCGAGCGGGTCAATGACTGATTGATGCTCATATTAACAATCTCACCGATATCCTTTTTGCCTGCGTACAGCTTCTCGTTCTCACGAATACGGTCGTAGATTACGATAGTATCGTTGATGGAAAAGCCGAGGATGGTAAGCACTACTGCTATAAAGTTATCGTTAATCGGCATACGGAACAACATAAAGGTTGCAAAAACAATCAATACATCGTGCAATAGTGCAACTACGCCCATGGTACCGGCGGAAAATCCCCCGATCTTGCGGAAGCGAAATCCAATGAATAGAACGATGAGCAGCGATGCGGCCGCAACGGCAACCAGGCACTTTAAGAAAAACTCCTTACCCATGACAGGGTTTACGTTGGAGGAAGACTCAAGAACAATCCCGCTGTCCGGGTAAGCGGTTGTCAATGCATCGGTCATTGCAGACTGGCTGTCAATCGACAGGCTACTATCGTCTGCCAGTGTTACAAGCAGCATCTGTGTTTCGCCTTCGTTTTTCTGAACACTAACCTGCTGACCAAGCGTGCTTTCAATGGTAGAGGCAACATCCTCCAGGTTCAGTTCTCCAGTATAGCCATAGGAAACTATCGATCCGCCCTTAAACTGGATATCCAGTTCGACACCCATAAACAGTGACGCTAGGATCGTTAACACAATAAGGGATGAAGAAAGGATGAAGAATATTTTCTTTTTTCCGATAAAATCAAACATTACTTTACACCCCCATACAGCCAAGGCTTACGAAGCCCCTTAAACTTAGAAAGAGAACGGAGCATCAAGCGTGACGCCGTTACACCCATGATGAAGTTAAAGATAACACCCATCAGCAGCGTGTAGCCGAACGAGTAGATGGCGCCCGTTGTGGAGGGTCCGAACATAAAGAAGATGGGGGTAAGTATCTTAGCCCAAATGCTGGTTGGCGGTCCAAACGAACCCATCAGGATAACTGCTACGATAACAACGGTAATGTTTCCGTCAAAGATAGCCGAGAAACCACGCTCGTAACCAAGATCAATGGAGCCCTCTATCGTCTTTCCGGTGCGCATCTCTTCTTTTATGCGTTCCGATGTAATTACGTTTGCGTCAACGCCCATGCCAAGGCTCAGGATGATACCCGCAATACCAGGCAGCGTAAGTGTAAAGCTGGGTATAGACTCAAAGTAACCAGAAATCGAGATAATAAAGCCTGCAACCTGCCCTAACAGTGCAATGCTGGCTACAAGACCCGGTAGTCTGTAGTAAAAGGTCATGAACAGGCAGATTATGATAAATCCGATTAAACCCGCTAAAACCATAGAGTTCTTTGCGTTAATTCCAAGTGTTGCAGAAATCGAGCTGTAGTTTTCTGTTACCAGCTTAAACGGCAGTGCGCCGCCGTTAATCTTGTTGGCAAGCTCGGTTGCCTCAGCGGCTGTGAACGGCACCGACCCGCCCGAAATCACCGCATTGCCGTCGGTGATTGCAGATTGTACCACTGGCTGAGAAATCATGGTGTTATCCATCCAGATGGATATCTGCTTGCCAATCATCCTTGAGGTTGCTTCACCAAACTTTGCTGCGCCCTCAGAGGTCAGCTCAAGTGCAATCTCAGGGTTAGAGGTCTGGGAGTTAATAACCGCCGTGGCGCTTTTAACATCCTTGCCCTCAAGCACAACCTTTTCCAGCGTTACACCGGTTGGCATACCCGCCGCATCCACATTGGCTTCTTCGCGGAAGGTCAGGAGTGCGGTCTCACCTAGCTCGCTGATTGCCTCCTCGGGGTTCTTGCTGGCTGCGTCATCCTTCCACGGAAAACGCACGATGATGCGATCCTTCGCAGTGTCGGTATATACCTCGTAGTCGGTTATGTTCTGGGTAACAAGCCTTTGCTTAATGACCGATTCCGCCGCAAGCATCTGCGTGTCGGTTGCGTCAAAGCCTTCGGGCGGAGTAAAGGTTACGTCTACACCGCCGCGGATGTCAATACCCCAACGGATGTCGTCCGCACCCTTGATATAAACCTTGGTAACGTCGCCGAACTTGGTGCTAAAGCCAAAAAACGACGTTCCAGCCAGGAATAGTATCAGCGCAAACACAACAAAAAATGTTGCTTTTGAGCCTTTTTTCATAGCCAAATCCTCCTAGTTAAAGTTTGCCGCTTCCTCTATTGCATCCTCTGTATGCGTATTTGTGCTTTTTAAGCGCAGAACGCTTGTACAGACATGAACAATAAAAATCATCCCTATTGGAAAATGGCAATCACAACGATTATTATATTGTTTTCCCATGGAAAAGTCAACAAAACTATACGCCCAGTTCTACTTTTTCCCCTATAAATTCACGGTTTGCGGCAAGTAGCGGAAGGATGTATTCATTGGAAAACTCCTCAACTTGTTTTGGAGCCCTTCCTGTAAAGTTTTCGGCGCACAGCAGACCAGTCAGTTCCTCGTTTGTTAAACGAAACGCATCGTCATTTGCGATACGGCAGACCAAATCGTTTGTGCCACCTTCTTCCTTAACAACGCGCGCCGCCGCAAGTGAATGCTCCCTAAGCCTCTCATGCAACGCCTGACGGTCTCCGCCCTTTTTTACCGCCTGCATCATAATGTTCTCGGTTGCCATAAAAGGCAGCTCGTTTGCAACGCGTTGCGCGATAACCTTTGGGTATACCACAAGCCCGTCACACACATTAAGCATAATGTTTAGTATTGCGTCAGTTCCCAAAAAGGCTTCTGCGACGCTGATGCGTTTGTTCGCAGAATCGTCAAGCGTGCGCTCAAACCACTGCGTCGCGGCGGTAAACGCGGGGTTGAGGCTGTTTGTCATCACATATCGGGCAAGCGAGGTAATGCGCTCACTGCGCATGGGGTTGCGCTTATACGGCATAGCGGACGAACCAATTTGGTTTTTCTCAAACGGTTCCTCCATCTCCTTGAAGTTCTGTAGGATGCGAAGGTCATTTGAAAACTTAGATGCGGATTGCGCAATGCCGCTGAGCGTTGCAAGAACCTGTGCGTCTACCTTACGGGAATAGGTTTGTCCCGAAACCGGCACAACGCGCTCAAAACCCATCTCGTCAGCGATCAACTGCTCCAGCTTTTTGATTTTCTCATGATCCCCGTCAAACAGTTCCACAAAGCTAGCCTGCGTGCCGGTGGTACCCTTTGAGCCGAGTAGCTCAAGCGACGATATGCGATACTCAAGCTCGTTAAAATCATAAAGCAGCTCGTTCATCCACAACGTTGCTCGTTTACCCACCGTCGTAAGTTGTGCGGGCTGTAAATGGGTGTACGCAAGCGCCGGCAAGTCCTTGTATCTGAGTGAAAAATCGTGTAACAGTGCAATGACGTTAAGTAGCTTTCTTCTTACGACCCAAAGCGCCTCGCGCATAATAACAATGTCGGTGTTGTCACCAACGTAGCAGGAGGTTGCGCCAAGGTGGATGATGCCCTTCGCCTTTGGGCACTGCAGCCCATAAGCGTAAACGTGCGCCATTACGTCATGACGTACCAGCTTTTCGCGCGCGTTTGCCTCCTCGTAATTGATGTTGTCGGCGTTTGATTCAAGCTCAGCAATCTGCTCATCGGTTATCTGCAACCCCAAAGCTTTTTCAGCCTTGGCAAGCGCAATCCAAAGCCTGCGCCATGTTTTGAACTTTTTATCTGCAGAAAACAGATACTGCATCCCTTCGCTTGCATACCGTGTGCAAAAGGGGCTTTCATACGAGTTGTGCAAACAAAAACACCTCCGAATTTTATCGTCTGCGGGTTGTCCTTTTCCGCAATGTGGGATACCAAATCATTATACCACTATTTCAACCTGTTGTGCTAAGAAATATATTAATATCTGCTCTGTAAACAGAAATACAGTTCACTCGTGTGCTGGCAAAAAACGGTCGGACAGTACTGGACTGTCCGACCGCTCGGCACACAAATACAGGGATTAGACCATTTGAGTCAATAGTTTTCTGACAGAAACAAGCTTTACGCACAGACAAAACAAATCCATTGCGGCTTTTAACTCGTCAATTGGAGGAAAGGTTGGCGCAATGCGAATGTTGTTATCAGACGGATCTTTTCCATAAGGATATGTAGCCCCTGCGGGAGTAAGTACCACGCCCGCCTCCGCGCAAAGGCGCACAACGTCTTTGGCACAGCCATCCGGTACATTGACCGAGATAAAGTATCCGCCATTTGGCTTGTGAAACCTTACAACCCCAAGCGGCGAAAGCTCATCGGTTAATTGATCAATTACAAGATTAAACTTTGGAATCAGCACTTCTGCTTGCTTTTTCATGTGGGCTTTTATACCGTCCATGTTTTGGAAGTAACGCGCATGACGCAGCTGGTTTAGCTTATCGGGACCTATGGTTTGAATGGAAAGCAGCTTTTTAATAAACTGGGCATTGTTTTTTGATGTCGCCATAACCGCCACACCTGCGCCTGGGAACGACACCTTCGAGGTGGAAGCATATTCAAATACCATGTCCTCTGTTCCCGCCGCTTTGCACTCGGTAAAAATGTTTTTAAGCGTATCGCTGCCCTCAAGGTCGTGAACGATATATGCATTGTCCCAAAAAATTCTAAAATCTTCGGCGGCAGGCTTTAGCCGTGCAAAACGTGCAACCACATCGTCCGAATAGGTGATGCCGTCTGGGTTTGAGTACTTGGGTACACACCAGATTCCCTTGATGGACGCGTCGGAGGATACAAGGCGTTCCACCTCATCCATATCAGGTCCGTCATCCTTCATGGCAACTGTAATCATCTGGATGCCAAACTGTTCACAGATGGCAAAATGACGGTCGTAGCCGGGGGATGGACAAAGGAACTTGACGCTTTCTAGTTTCCCCCACGGTTTGCTGGAACCATAAACACCGTGCAACAACGCGCGCGCAACAGTGTCATACATCATGTTTAGGCTGGAGTTACCGCCGACAATGATGTTTTCCGCAGGCACGTCGAGCATTTCGGAAAACAGGCGCTTCGCCTCGGGAATCCCGTCGATACCGCCGTAATTTCTGCAGTCTGCGCCATCCTCAGAATTCAAAATGTCTTTGCTCGAAAGGCAATCAAGCAGCCCGTTTGAAAGGTTAAGCTGCGCGGAAGAAGGCTTGCCGCGGGACATGTCAAGACGCAAACCCGCCGCCAGAAGCGTATTGTACTCGTTTGACCACTGCTGTTCAAGCTGGATTAGCTGTTGCTTTGGTAGCTGGTGAAGCATATTCATATTTCTATCCCCTGTAAACAATGACTTTTTGTGTGACAACATTTTAACATGTTAATTATAATATAGCTTCGCCAATTTTGCAAGATTATTTTTTTAATCCTGCATAAATGAATTTGAACTATTATATTCCAAAACCGGTAATGCTGTTAAAACTCACACAATCCTGCTGTTCTGGGGAACGGAATGACATCGCGAATATTCGAAATGCCGGTAAGGTACATCAAAAGGCGCTCAAAGCCAAGCCCAAAGCCCGCGTGCTTAGTGCCGCCGAATCTTCGTAGGTCAAGATACCAACCGTAATCCTCAATGTTAATTCCAAGCTCTTGCATACGGCTGACTAATAGGTCATAGCGCTCTTCGCGCTGGCTGCCGCCGATAAGCTCACCCACACCCGGCACCAGCATATCCATGGCTGCAACGGTTTTGCCATCATCGTTTTGCCGCATATAGAACGCCTTAATTCCTTTGGGGTAATCGGTAACAAAAACAGGCTTCTCAAACACCTTTTCGGTCAGATAACGCTCATGCTCGGTCTGCAGGTCGCATCCCCATGATACGGGATACTCAAACTGCGCGTTGTTCTTCTCAAGGATTGCAACTGCGTCGGTATAGCTAACGCGTGCAAAATCGCTGTTTACAAGCTGGGTAAGCCGAGCAATCAGCGCCTTGTCCTTGTCGTAGAAGTCGTTAAAGAACTGCATCTCCTCGGGACAAGCCTCCAGCACATGGCGGATAACCGATTTCACCATCTGCTCCGCCAAGAGCATATCGTCTGCAAGGTCTGCAAACGCAACCTCCGGCTCAATCATCCAAAACTCCGCCGCATGACGGGGGGTGTTGGAGTTCTCGGCTCGAAAGGTCGGACCAAAGGTATAAACCTTGCCAAAGGCAAGCGCCATGCACTCGGCTTCTAACTGACCCGAAACGGTAAGCCCAGTTTGCCGACCAAAGAAATCCTTCGAAAAATCAACATGACCATGCTCATCGGCCGGAGGATTTTCCTCACTTAGAGTGGTGACACGGAACATCTCACCCGCGCCCTCGCAGTCGCTTCCCGTAACAATTGGGGTATGTGCATACACAAACCCATTGTCATGGAAAAAGCGGTGTATTGCAAAAGAAGCCTCCGAACGTACGCGAAACGCTGCGCCAAACGTATTGGTACGCGGGCGCAGATGTTGGATGGTACGCAAAAACTCGGGTGAATGACGCTTTTTCTGCAACGGGTAATCGGGGGTGGACGCGCCTTCCACCGCAACTTCTCTTGCATGAATCTCCAGCGGCTGCTTTGCCTGCGGGGTGAGCACAACGTTCCCCGTAACGCGGATGGCAGAGCCGACGTTAAGCTTAGTCAGCTCGCGGTAGCCCGCAACCTTGTCCTCGTCCATGATTATTTGAAGGTTCATAAAGCACGAGCCGTCGTTAATCTCTATAAAGCATAATGTTTTGGAAACGCGCATGGTTTTAATCCACCCGCAAACGGTGGTTTCTTGGTTATTAAACTGGTTTGCATTGTGAAACAACTGCTTAATTTCTATCCGCTGCATTACTATTACTCCTCGTTCGTTTAATATGGATTGGGTGGACTTAAAGTGTTACTCAAACACAGACAGTTTCTTGTCGTAAATGGTGGTTCGGCGAACAGCAGCATGAAATGGCTCGTCGCAACAAGCCTTACGAAACGCCTCGATGACAAGCGACGGATTCAGGTTCTCATTGATTCCCGCAAGCAGTCTCATCGTAATCGTAACCGTCGTATCTTCATCCTTTGCCTCGGCACTGATGATATAGTCTTTGAGGTTAACCTCTTTGTATCCCTTTTTGGTTTTTTTATCCGAAGCTATTACAGGCTGTGCAATAAATTGATTCCATTTATCTGACAACGCGACTGCGTCATTCCTATCGATTATAACCGAATAATCTGCATATGTGATTGCCTCCGGCTTATTGACAGGCTCGGTGGCGCGCAGAACCCGAATGTCAGGGGGCAGCGCGCTGTTTAACCGAGACACAATCTCATCAAATGGCATGTCCTCGTCTAAACGAATATCCATTGTTTCGCAGTCACTGGCGTAGCCAAGTGAAAGCGGTAAGGCAAAGGTCAGGTAGATGTGCGGGTTAAAGCCTTGGGTATACCATACCGGAATACCGGCGCGCTTTAAGGCTCGCTGCATACACCGCATCATATCAAGATGCGAAATATATACCGCCCTGCCTTGTTTTGAGAACCATATTCTAACGCTTTTCATGGCATACACCTCCCTTTGCTACGGCGGCGCCACATGCCGAGCAAAGCTGTCTGCAATGTGGCGTAGTCAGGCTGTCAAGCGCGCGCTTATGCTCTCGAACCAAAAACTCCTTGGAGATATAGTAGTCGAGGTGATCCCACGGCATAATCTCGTTATAGTCGCGACGGCGGTTTGCGTAAAAGGAGGGGTCAATTCCCTGTTCCTTTAGAATACGCATCCAGTCAGTAAAGCGAAACAGCTCGTCCCACCCGTCAAAATAACATCCCTCTAAAAATGCCGCTTCAATCACTCTGCCTAGTCTACGGTCTCCTCGCGCAAACACTGCTTCAAGAATACTAGTGTTGACGCTATGGTAGCTAAGAGATATCTTTCGGCTGGTAAAAGTCTTTCGCAGCAGGGACTGCTTGTACTCAATCTGCTCGCGGGTATCCTGCGGTTCAAACTCAAACGGGGTAAACGCCTTGGGAACAAAGGTTGCGACGCTTACGCCCACATTGACCCCCTTGCCCTTTTGTCTGTTCGGTAGGGAGTAATACAGATCAACAATCTTCTGCGCTAGCTGTATAACGCCCATCACGTCTTCATCCGTTTCGGTTGGAAGCCCCAGCATAAAGTAAAGCTTTACGCTGGTATAGCCGCCCTCAAACGACTGCCTGCAGGTTTTAAGTACCTCCTGCTCGGTGATGTTCTTGTTGATGACGTCGCGTAGGCGCTGGGTGCCCGCCTCAGGTGCAAAGGTCAGCCCGCTTTTTCGCACCTGCTTAATCTGTTCCATCAGTTCCTGCGGGAAGTTATCGATGCGCAGGCTTGGCAGCGAAAGGTTTATCTTCTGCTCGCTTGTCCATCCAATCATCTGCCCAAGAAGCCCTTCTAATTGAGAGTAATCGCTTGTACTGAGTGAGGAAAGCGAAATCTCCTCATAGCCTGTGGTCGCACACAGATCGCGTGCGTTGGCGTTGAGTGTTTCTCTGGCCTTTTCCCGTAGGGGGCGATAGATAAAGCCCGCCTGACAAAAACGGCAGCCTCGCAGACAGCCGCGCATCACCTCTAGCTGTGCACGGTCGTGAACGATACTGGTAAACGGTACGACAAAGGTGTCGGGGTAGTAGACCGAGTCAAGGTCGCGGATAATCGCCTTGCGTACCGTTTGAGGCGCGCCGTCAAGTGCGGTTACCCCCAAAATCGTGCCGTCATCATGGTATGCGACATCATACAGGCTCGGCACATACACACCCTCGATGTGCGCTGCAAGGCGCAGGAACTCCGTTTTGCTAAGCCCTTCTTCCTTTGCGGCAAGGTACAGGTCACACAAGGCAAGGATATGCTCCTCGCCTTCACCCAGCATAAACAGGTCAATAAAATCGCTCATTGGCTCCGGATTACAGGTGCAGGGACCTCCGGCGACAACAAGCGGCCAAAGCTCCTTGCGCTCGGACGCGCGAAGCGGGATGCCCGCAAGCGACAGCATATACAGCACGTTGGTATAGCTCAGCTCATATTGCAGGGAAAACCCCACGATATCAAAGCCCGAAATCGGGTCGAGGCTCTCCAGCCCATACAGGGGGATATCGTTTTCCATCATCCGGTCGCGCATATCAATCCACGGCGCAAACACACGCTCGCACCAGAACTCTTCGCGGCTGTTCAGCAGCGAATACAGTATCTTCATCCCAAGGTGAGACATCCCAATCTCATAGGTGTCTGGAAAACAGAACGCAAACCGAAGTTTTACCTCGTTTGCGTCCTTTACTACACTGCCAAGCTCACCTCCGACATACCGAGCGGGGCGTTCAACCAGCGGCAGCACCGCGTCTAGCTTGTCCTTTAAATTACTCATAATAAGACCTTTGCCTTTCTATGCCCTTACCGAGACACACCGTAAAAGTTGGTATATTGTCTTTACTGATTAATCTATATTTCGAAAAAAGTGATTATTGAATTATATTATAGCATAACCTTCGTGTTTTTTGCTCGTTGCCCCATCAATAAACTCAAAGCCAGAAAGACACACACTATTAGCAGCGAAAAATTGTGTGTGGGACGCAGGAACAGTATTAGACCAAAAACAAATAAAGGTAAAATGATAAGTACCGAAAGTACAATTGCCGCGCGTCCACCCTTTTGTTCCCCTAAGATTTTCACCAAAATCAGGCTAGCCACCCGTCCGCCGTCAAGTGCGCCTACCGGCAAAAGGTTAAACACACCAATCCACAGGTTTACGGCGCTGATAAGCGATACACTCTGTAGATCAGACGAAACACACAACAAGAACAGCAGTAGGTTCGCGAGTGGCCCCGCCAACAGCACTACAAGCTCTTCCCAAACCAGCAGTGCGTCTACCCGCGTAATGCGGATGCCAAACGCCTCAAAGCTGACGGTGGTAACTTCACCCTTTAATGCAAGTAGTGCCGTCAGATGGGCAAGCTCATGTACGGCTGACGACAAAAAGGCACACAGCATAACGCCCGAGGTATCAAGCAGCATTAGAAGAACCATCGCCGCGATAAACAAGAACTTAATCTCTATTTTAATCCCGCAAAGATTAAAGCACATTTAGCCCATCCCTGTCAAATATCCACATCGGATCGGTACAAAGCCCGTCCTTACGAATCTCAAAATGTAGATGGGAGCCGGTAGTCAGCCCAGTATCACCAACGAGCGCAATGGTTTCCCCACTTTTTATTCTTGCGCCGACCTGGGCAACAATGCTATCGCAGTGGCAGTAGACGGTGTAAAAACGCGCACCGTGGTCAAGCACAATCGTGTTACCATAATTTTCGCTGTAGCTGATGTCATGAACCGTTCCACTTACCGCTGCCATAATGCGTGTTCCGCGCGGTGCGGCGATATCAATGCCTGTATGAAAGTCGCGTTTACCCGTTACGGGATGAGTGCGATAGCCAAAGCCACATGAAACAGTGCCCCCATCCACCGGGTAAAGCAGGCTGCCGAGTAATGTAACGGGCGAAAAAGTTGCCCCGTCAGGTGCCTTCACGCGTCGCGATGACAATGCCATAACATCGGGAGACGATTCATACATAGAAAAAGCAGGCATTTCATCTTGTATGCCTGCTTTTTCGTCTGCACCACTAGTTAGGAACGAAAAGGTTTGCTGCACCGCGTCTTCAATCGCCTTGTAGTTGTCGTTTAGCAGTTTGCCGGTCGCGCTGTGGCTGACAACCTGGTCGTAGGACTGTTTCAGCACTTCAAAGGCAGGTCCGCCAAACTGTTTTACCATAAGAACGGTAAGCAAAATCAGCACACACAAAAACAGTTGTAAGGTTATAATCTTTGTGTAGCTTGGTCCTTTTGCCTGTTTGTCCTGATTGGTTCGCGGTGTTCGCTCGCGGTACTGAGCACGGTCTGTTTCGGTCATAGCAGTCACACTCCTGAATATAGTATATTCTGTCATGTGACCAATAATAACTTCTAAGCAAATAAGTGTTTTCGGGTTAAACTGTTGCCAAATTAGGAATGTTCAATTGCCGACAACATAATGTCGCGCAAAACAGCGGGGTTACCCTGACCTTTAGATGCCTTCATGCACTGACCAACCAAAAAACCGAGCGCATTTGTTTTGCCCGCCTTGTAATCCACCACCGATTTTTCGTTTGCGGCAAGCACCTCGCGGACAATCTGCTCCAGTGCCGAGTTGTCGCTAATCTGTGCAAGACCTTTATCTTTTACAATCAAATCAGGAGAAACGTCCCTCTCAACCAGTTCTTCAAGCACCGTCTTGCCTGCGGTGTTGGAGATCGCACCGCTTTCAATCAACGCTACCATATGAACCAGATTGTTTGGTGTGAGCGCGGTATCCGAAATCTCACAGCCGCGCACTCCCAAAATCCTGCTGATATCACCAAGCAGCCAATTTAAGATGTTTTTAGGCTTGCACCTGTTCAGGGCGACACACTCCTCAAAAAAGCGCGCCTTCTCAATGCTCTCTACCAACAAACCTGCCTCAAATTCGGGTAGTTCATATTCCTTGATGTACCGCATCCGTTTTTTGTTTGGAAGCTCCGGCAAGCTTTCCTTCAAGCTTTTAACGACCTCATTCGGTACAACGATGGTACCAAGGTCAGGCTCGGGAAAGTAGCGGTAGTCCATTGCGTCCTCTTTGCTGCGAAGTAGCACATTCTTGTTGTTTGCAGCATCCCAGCGGCGGGTCTCCTGCTGGATTGTCCCACCGTTTTCTAGTACTTCTATCTGACGCTTTGCCTCGTACTCTATCGCGCTTACCGTATTGCTAAAGCCGTTGACATTTTTGGTTTCTACGCGGGTGCCGAATGAAGTCGCACCCTTTTTCATCACCGAAACATTAACGTCACAGCGAATCGAGCCTTCCTGCATCTTACAGTCGGAGATATCGAGGTATTGCAGAATGGAACGCATGGTGTCGAGGTACGCCTTTGCCTCGGCAGAGCTGCGCATATCGGGTTCTGACACTATCTCAATAAGCGGTACGCCACAGCGGTTCAAATCAACCAGAGATCCCGAAAAGCTATCGTCATGCAACAGCTTGCCTGCGTCCTCTTCGATGTGGATTCTGGTTACCCCAATGCGTTTTTCCTTACCGTCTACCAAAACATCCAGATACCCGTTCTCGCACAGAGGAATGTCGTACTGAGAGATTTGATACGCCTTGGGCAGGTCGGGATAATAGTAGCTCTTTCTATCCTGCTTACAGACGTTGTTGATGGTACAGTTTAGGGCATGCCCCATCTTCACCGCGGATTCTACGACCCGTTCATTGAGTGTGGGCAGCGTACCCGGCATACCCGAGCAGATTGGGCAGACGTTTGCGTTTACCTCGCCGCCAAACTCGTTTTTACAGGAACAGTATATCTTGGATTTTGTGTTGAGCTCTGCATGCATCTCAAGCCCAACCACAATCTCATACTCATTTTGTGGCATCATCTTCGTCCCCTTTCCTCATCTTGCGGCACAAACAACGTTTGCCGCACCCCCGTGCATCTCTTCAACAAGAGACGCTACCTCGAATAAAGCCTGTTCTGAGAACCTGGGTCCAATAATCTGCATACCAACAGGTAATCCCTTGCTGTCTTTTCCGCATGGAACCGAGATAGCGGGTAGCCCTGCGATATTCACCGTTACGGTACAGATATCCGACGCATACATCTTAACGGGGTCACTCGACTTTTCACCCAAGCGGAATGCAGTATCGGGCGCTGTTGGGGTAATAATCACATCGCAGGTCGTAAATGCGTCCTCAAACTCCTGCGTAATCTTCTTTTGAAACAGCTTCGCCTTCTTATAATAGGCATCGTAGTAGCCCGAGCTAAGCACAAAGGTGCCGAGCATGATGCGACGCTTAACCTCGTCGCCAAAGCCTTCGCTGCGGGTTTTCTCGTACATGTCGATAAGTCCGTCAAACTGCTCCGCGCGATAGCCGTATTTTACGCCGTCAAACCGAGCCAGATTCGAGGACGCCTCCGCGGAGGAGATGATGTAATAAGCAGAAAGCGCGTGATCGGTACTCGGTAGTGAAATTGGTTTCACTGTGGCACCCGCCTGCTCAAGAAGCCTCACTGCGGCAGTCACCTTTTCTTTTACCTCATCATCCACGCCGTCCGAAAAATACTCGGCAGGGATTCCGATAACAAGCCCTTTTGGGTTTGCCATTGAGATGCTCGTGAAATTGGGGTAAATGTGAACTACGGTGGTAGCGTCTTTTGCGTCGTGACCGCAGATTGCGCCGTACATCAATGCCACATCCGCAACACTTCTACCAAACGGTCCAATCTGGTCAAGGGAGGATGCAAACGCCACAAGCCCATACCGGGAAACACTTCCATAGGTGGGCTTTAAACCGACGATGCCGCAGTAGCTTGCTGGCATACGAATGGAGCCGCCCGTATCAGAGCCTAGCGACAAAAAGGCCTCCCCCGCCGCGACAGAGGCGGCGCTTCCACCCGAAGAACCACCGGGAACACGCGCTAGGTCATGGGGGTTTTTGGTTTTTTTGTAGTGGGAGTTCTCGCAGGAGGAGCCCATCGCAAACTCATCTAGATTGAGCTTGCCAATCATCACCGCGTCAATCGCATTCAGGCGCTCGACAACGGTTGCGTTATAGGGCGGTATAAAGTTACCCAGTATTTTTGAAGCACAGGTCGTCGGTACATTCTTGGTGCAGATGTTATCCTTAATCGCGATGGGAACGCCAGCAAGGGGTGAAAGGGGCTCCCCCTTGGCTCGTTTTTCGTCCACGTCACGCGCCTTTTGTAGCGCCGCATCCTTTGTTAGGGTAAGGAATGCGTCAACGCGGTTTTCCACCTCGTCAATGCGCGAAAATACCGATTGGGTCGCTTCTACCGCAGTACATTCTCCACTTTGCAATTTATGTGAAAGCTGTGTGGCCGTCAGTTCATATAGATTCATGTTCTACTACCATGCCTTTCCGGATGTAAATGTATTGTCAATTATTCCTCTACAACCTTGGGTACTACAAAGCAGCCCGCCTCCATCATGGGCGCATTTTGCAATATCTCTTTGCGTGTGGTTGTCGCTATCACCTTGTCCTCTCGCAAGGGCATGGGGTTACTGGGGTCAAGGGTAAGCGTCATATCGGTTACATCGGGCAGGCGGTCCACCATATTCACAATGTTCTGCATATCCGCTTGGAACCGCGGAATATCCTCTTCGCTAATGGTCAGGCGTGAAAGCTTGGCCACCTTTTTAATGTCGATGTTCATTTCGTTTCCTTGCCTTTCTGAGTATTCTTGTTGAGTAATGTCATCTATAAGAACTCTGTTCTATCGTTTACTCTTCCAGCAGCTTAATCAGCTGTTGTTCGGTCAGCACTGCTACCCCCAGTTCGTTTGCTTTATCGAGCTTACTGCCCGCCGCCTCCCCCGCAACGACATAGCTCGTCTTCTTGGACACACTGGAGGACACCTTTCCGCCCTGAGCCTCAATCAGCTTGGTCGCGTCCGAGCGCGAAAGGGTCGGCAACGTTCCTGTCAGTACAAAGGTCAGTCCCTTTGCCCTATCGCCCTGTGACGCAAGGGTGGATGTCATATTAACACCCGCCGCTTTGAGCCGTGCAATCAAATCATGCGTTCCGCTGTGGGAAAAGAACTCGGTGACGTTGTTTGCCATAACACCACCCATGCCCTCGATGACTGAAATATCGTCAACCTGGGCACCCATTAAAGCGTCCATTGTACCAAACTGCTTCGCCAGAAGCTGAGCAGCCTTTTGACCGATGCCACGGATGCCCAGTGCAAAAATCAGGCGCGAAAGATCAGCGCTTTTGGATTTTTCAATGGAAGCGAGCAAATTAGAAACGGAGCGCTCGCCCATCCGCTCAAGACCGATAACTCGGTCGAATGTCAGGCTGTACAGATCCGCCGCCGAATGAATTAGCCCGTTGCTTGTAAGCGATTCAATCACGGCAGGTCCCAGTCCCTCTATATCCATGGCATCGCGGGAGACAAAGTGCTCAAGGTTTTTTAACAGTGTTGCGGGGCACTCGGGATTGGTACAGCGTAAAACGGCTTCGTCCTGCTCGCGGTAAACCGCCTCTTTACAGGATGGGCAGTGTGTCGGCATCTCAAACGGTACACTGTTTTGCGCATGCTCCACAACGCTCAGAACCTCTGGGATGATCTCTCCAGCCTTACGGACGAGAATCATATCACCTATGCGGATATCCTTTTCTTTTATAAAATCTTCGTTGTATAAAACTGCCCTGCTAACGGTTGTTCCTGCAAGGGTAATCGGCTCAAAAACAGCGGTGGGCGTAAGCGCGCCGGTTC
Organism: Bacillota bacterium; assembly: GCA_023443315.1. Taxonomy (GTDB): domain Bacteria; phylum Bacillota; class Clostridia; order Oscillospirales; family Ruminococcaceae; genus Acetanaerobacterium. The sequence continues at coordinate 25,512 of JAEZVA010000028.1, forward strand.
TGCCCACGTTGATTTCGATGCTAAGCAGCCTCGTTTGCTTTTCTTCTGGTGGATATTTAAACGCTACCGCCCAGCGCGGGAATTTCGATGTGGCACCAAGCAGTTCGCGATCTGAAAAGGCATCTACCTTTACAACAGCACCATCGATATCAAAGGGATAGTTGCCACGTTTTTCGCCGATGCGCCCGATTTCTTCCGTAATATCATCAATATTATCAAATACATGGTAAGATGGTATCACCTTAAACCCTAGCTCCGAAAGCAGCTCTAGGGACTGCTTGTGAGTTGTTACGGAAATGCCTTCTATCTGCTGAATATTAAAAACAAAGATATCAAGACGCCGTTGTGCGGTAATCTTTGGGTCTTTTTGCCTAAGCGAGCCCGCCGCCGCATTGCGCGGGTTCTTAAACGGCTGCACTCCCTCGAGCTCCTGGCGTTTTACCACCTCGTTAAAGCTTTTGAGCGGCATATAGACCTCTCCCCGTACCTCCAGAAACGGAATCGACTGTTTAAGCCGCAGCGGCACAGAGCCGATGGTTTTAAGATTGAGCGTCACATCCTCCCCCGCAAAGCCGTCGCCGCGAGTAGAACCACGCACAAACAACCCGTCACGGTATTCGAGCGACACCGATAGCCCGTCAATTTTGGGCTCAACCACATAGCGTACCGAATCAACTATCTCGCGCACTTTGCGATCAAACGCCCGAACCTCATCGAGCGTAAACACATCCTGCAGGCTACCCATCTGTACGGTGTGGATAACCGAATCAAAGGTGTTCAGGGCTTTGCCACCCACTCTTTGGGTAGGTGATTCCGCCCAATACAGCTCTGGATACCTTTCTTCAAGATCTATTAGCTCGTGCAACAGCGTATCGTACTCATAATCCGTAACCACAGGGTTGTCCAATACATGATACTGATAATTATAGTCTTCAATTAGCGTCCGCAGTTCCTGTACCCGATTCTTTGCAGCTGCAAAATCCATTATCACACGCCCTATCAAATACACTCTATGATTAACCATGCAACGCAGCGTTTGCCCTGTGTAAAGTACAAACAAACAGTGCGTCAGTTTCTTTGAGTATTATAGCATATTATGCCCGCCATTTGTATTAGAGATTTAATTGTTTCCATAATCGTTTATCTTCGAAATAAGCGGAGACTCATCCCCAGTTACCTCGGTAAAGGAATCGGGAACCTTGCCGACGATGATATTGTCTACAATGATAAAATTGCACGGAACCTCTACGCGGCTGGAATGCCCTGCAACCATTGCAGTGACTACGATATTTACCTCCAGAACAATACGGTGACGGGTCTGATTGATACCCGCATCGTCAAAAGAGTGTGTGAATTGTGTCACAATCTCACTTGCTGGTGCAATGCGAAATGGCACCGTAGGTCCGCGCCCTACAAAAATCTGGCTGCCAAGTAGGGTGCCTATGTGAATCTTCACCTCGGTCTCTGTAATATCACTCAGCCCATCCAAAATGGACGTTGTTAAGCGAGATTTTAGAATATTGATGGTTACCGTGTTAGTCTCCATCGCAGTAACCATCCCATCTGCGTCGGTGGATACGTTAACGATATCGGTATACTGAATTTTACTGTTCTCAAGCTCCGCTATAACGGCCTCGTTAATAATTCGCGTTGCAAGCGTCTTTGCCTGGTACTCCGAAAAGGTATCAACAATCGGGCGCATTTTAATATCACAGAATATCAAGGTAGCAAGCACAACAGCAAGTGAGAACATGAGTTTTAATCTCAGTCTCTGAGCATCGTCAATCCGCATCCTGCGCATCCTGCCCCGCCGCCTCTCTCGTTGAATAACTGCTTTATTTATACCAAAAAGAACGATGTTCCCAGATGTTTAATGATAAAATATCAAATCTTTTCAGTTATATATATTCGGCATAGCTCGGGCATGTTCTTATTATCAGCGCTTTGGTGCACAAAAGGTCCGCGGCGCTAATGCACCACGGACCTTTTATCATGTACTAGAGAATTTAAATAGAAATCTGATGCGCAACCTTATACGCGTGATGGTCGATATCCTTCTTCATCTGTAGCGCCTCGTAAATATCGATGTCAACAATCTTATTCTCACGCATAACAACAACGCGGTTGCCAATACCCTTTGCCAACAAATCAACCGCATAGTTGCCCATTAAGCTTGCAAACACACGATCCTCGACAGTAGGAGATCCGCCGCGCTGTACATGACCGAGGACGGTAGCACGGGTTTCAATCTTGGTGTTTTCCTGAATCATCTTCGCAAGCTCTTCAATGCTGGGGGTTCCGTCAGCAACAACGCCTTCCGCCACCACAACAATAAAATGGTGCTTTCCGGTGCCCTGTGTTTTCATCATGCGAGCATATACATCTCGCTTAAGATCATACTCGATCTCTGGTACAAGGATTGCAGTGGCACCACAGGCAATGCCCGTATTCAGTGCAATATGACCAGCGTGTCTGCCCATTACTTCGACGACACTGCAGCGGTCATGAGACTGTGCGGTGTCACGCAGTCTGTCTACCATCTGCATCGCAGTATTCATCGCGGTATCATATCCAATCGTGTAGTCAGACGCGGCGATATCGTTATCGATGGTGCCGGGAATGCCGACGCAGGGAATTCCGAGCATGGAAAGATCGCGTGCACCGCGGAAGGACCCATCTCCACCTATCACCACAACGCCGTCTATTTTTTCCCTTATGCAGGTTTCTTTTGCCTCTTCTACCCCTTCGGGATCACGGAATCTCGCGCAGCGAGCAGTATAGAGCATCGTGCCTCCGCGATGTATAATATCCGAAACATCGCGCAGATTCATTTCCCTCATTTCGCCCGAAATCAGTCCATTGTAGCCACGCATAATCCCCATAACGCGAAGACCCATATTCAAGCCGGTCCTTACCACAGCGCGGACAGCGGCATTCATACCAGGGGCATCTCCTCCGCTTGTTAACACGCCAATTGTTTTAATCTGATTCATACATCCCCATGCCTTTCCGATACCATGCCGCTATGGTATAGTACCAACTTGTTATTCGTCGTAGTACTGTTTTAACAATTCTTCTATGTACAGAACATGCTATCAAAAAAATATTATAATATATCGCTGATGCTTTTTCAATAACTAAAGCCAGAGTTTTGTAGATATAAGGTCGATTACCACTACTTTCGCAGCACAACGTTCGATTCCCCCAGAATATTGCCGAGTTCCTCAATCAAGGAGGGCTCCGGAGTTGTCCACATGCTTTGTGCTGCCTGCGTTAAAACGTTCTCTTTTGCGAAGTATACGTATACCGGTGTTTGCCCCGAAAAGAACTCTAGCATCGGTTGAATCCTAGCAAGGCGTTCGTCGGTTCGGGATTGCAGTTTTAGGTATAGCCCCGGTCTGTATTTTTTCTCGGCTTGCGTTTTGCTTTGCTGTGACCGTTCGTTTTTACCATTCTGTCTGCCTGCAGAATGAATAGCCATTGCATCCTCTACCGTCTGAATGCTCTCACAGATAATCTTAGGCTCCTCCTCTTCCCGAAACGAGATTCGTCCAGTAATTACAGCAACGGAGCCCTCGTCAATAAGGTGTGTACCCGAAAGGTTTTCAATTAGATTGGGGAAAACGATGGCTTCCAAAGATGCCGTGGTGTCTTCTATCTGAATAAACGCCATCGTCTGATTATTTTTGGTGGTTTTGAGCTTCTTGCCGGTAATAATGCAGAGTAGCTTTACAATATCCCTATCCTTAAATCGATTGTCTCCCTCAGAGGCGGAGCGTACTATCAGCTCCATCTGCGAACAATGAAGTTGATTGGCAGACTCACGGTAATCGTTAAGTGGGTGACCCGAAATGAATATGCCAATCGTTTCCTTTTCGTAGCGTAAAAGGTCGGCAAGCGGGTATTCGGCTTCATCGGGGATTGGCGGTTCATAGCTTTCGTCCACCGTACCTCCCGAGAAAAGGTCAAGCTGCCCCTCCAACATACTTTTGCCTCTGGAACCGATACCCGTTAGAATATTTGAAAAGTGCTGCATCAACTGTCGTCGCTTATAGCCCAAGCTGTCAAAGGCGCCTGCCTTTATTAGGCTTTCCAGACCCCGGCGGTTTAAATCGGTGCCCTGCAATCTCTCGCAAAAGCTGTAAAACGATTTATACGAACCCTTGCGCCGACGATTCTCAAGTAAATCCCGTATAAAACCGCGCCCCAGGTTTTTGATTGCGAGCAACCCAAACCGAATACTGTCGCCCGAAACGGTAAAGCCTTCCTCGCTTTGGTTAATATCCGCGGGGAGCACAGCGATGCCGATGCGCGCACACTCGTTGATATATTCCACAACCTTGTCAGTGTTGTCAAGCACACTGGTCAAGAGCGCCGCCATATATTCCTTTGGGTAATGACATTTCAGGTATGCGGTTTGATACGCCACATAGGCGTATGCCGCAGCATGTGATTTATTAAACGCATAGGAGGCAAAGCTGCTCATCTCATCAAAGATTTCGTTGGCTACCGCAGCCGGTACGCCGTTGCTGACCGCGCCTACGCATTCAACGCTTCCATCTTCCTTTTTTGCGCCCAATATAAAATTACGGCGCTCTTTCTCCATTACATCCGCCTTTTTCTTGGACATTGCGCGGCGCACAAGGTCTGCCCTGCCGTACGAGTAGCCCGCAAGCTGTCTGCAAATCTGCATCACCTGCTCCTGATACACGATACAGCCGTAGGTAACCTCCAAAATTGGTTTTAGCAGCGGAGTTTTATAAGTAACCAAATCAGGGGAATGACGGTTCGCAATGTATTTGGGAATAGACTCCATCGGCCCCGGACGGTATAAGGAGATTACCGCGATTAAGTCCTCCAGACTAATCGGCTTTAGATCGGTAAGTACCCTACGCATACCGGCAGATTCAAACTGGAATACCCCTTGGGTCAACCCCTGCGATAACATCTGAAAGACCCTTTGATCATCCTCGGGTATATTACTCATGTTAAAACCGGGGGTCACGCGGCGAATCATTACTTCGCAGTCATGCACGACGGTCAAGGTGCGCAGACCGAGAAAGTCCATCTTCAGTAGCCCAAGTTCCTCGAGCGTAGTCATTGGGAACTGAGTGATAATCGCATCATCACTTTTTGTAAGTGGAACATAATCGCTAACCGGATCGCGTGTTATCACGACGCCTGCGGCATGGGTAGAGGAATGACGAGGCATCCCTTCCACCTTGCGTGCCATGTCCAGCAGTTCCTTTATCTTTGTATCGGTTTCGTACAGTTCTTTAAGCTCAGCTACCACCGAAAGCGCTTTGTCGAGGCTCATGTGAAGCTCAGTTGGCACTAACTTCGCCACTGTATCTACCATTTGATACGGCACAGCAAGCGCACGTCCGACATCACGGATGGCAGCCCGAGCCGCCATTGTGCCAAAGGTAATGATCTGAGCCACATGGTCGGCGCCGTATTTTGTAATGACATAGTCAATTACCTGCTGGCGGCGTTCATAACAAAAGTCGATGTCGAAGTCGGGCATACTGATGCGCTCGGGGTTTAAAAAGCGCTCAAACAGCAGATTGTACTTCATTGGGTCTATACCCGTAATGCCGATGCAGTATGCGGCTAGGCTGCCTGCTCCAGAGCCCCTGCCCGGTCCAACCGGGATGCCGTTTTTGCGTGCGTGATCGATAAAATCATGCACAATCAAAAAATAGTCGACATACCCCATATTACCAATAACAGAAAGCTCGTACTCCAGACGTTTTACAACCGATTCCTCAGGGGTTTCTCCGTAATGGCGTAATAAGCCCTCGTAGCATTTCTCCCTAAAGTAGGTCAGGTTGTCCTTGCCGTCGGGAGCAACGAAAAAAGGAAGTTTAGTCACACCAAACTCAAACGAGACGTTACAACGCTCCGCGATACGGACGGTATTCTCGATTGCCTGCGGGACAAACGAAAACAGCTCGCCCATCTCATCCCCGCTTTTTATGTAGAACTCGTCGGTGCCAAACTCCAGGGTATCTTCATCCTCCACCGTATGACCAGTCTGGATACAAACCATGACATGGTGCATCTTAGAGTCTTCGCGCTCTAAGTAGTGTGAGTCGTTTGTCGCGACAAGACCGATACCCGTCTCTTGTGACAGGCGCACAATGTGCGGAATAATCTCCTTTTGCTCACGAATACCATGGTCCTGCATCTCTAAAAAGTAGTTGTCCTTGCCAAATATCTCAGCATAACGCAGCGCTGTCTGTTTTGCAGCTTCGTACCCTTCATTCAAAAGCTTGCGCGGGATCTCCCCCGCAAGGCACGCAGAAAGGCAAATAAGCCCTTCGTGGTACCGTTCTAGCAGTTCTAAGTCTACACGCGGACGGTTGTAAAACCCTTCGGTAAAGCCACGTGACACCATCTGAATCAGGTTTTTATAACCTGTGTTGTTTTTACACAGCAGCACCAGATGATAGGGGCTGGTATCGAACTGATGCACCTTGTCAAACCGTGTGCGCGGCGCAACATACACCTCACATCCGATGATGGGCTTGATGCCCTGTTTTTGCGCCTGCTTATAAAAATCGATTACCCCGTACATCACGCCGTGGTCGGTAATTGCAACCGCTGTCTGCCCAAGTTCCTTTGCACGTGCAAGTAATTTTGGAATTCGGCACGCTCCGTCAAGCAGGCTGTATTCGCTATGAACATGCAGATGTACAAAATCCTTCATTCGAGATACGCCTCCTTTACGGCATTGCAAAACAAAAAATTATTACTTACTAACGGCTCTTTTGGTTTTTCCAACTTTTGCCTGTGCAGCAATCTCGTTAATCTTTCGCAGGCGATGACTAACCCCAGAACGCGTTAAGGGAGGAGATGCCATCTCCCCAAGCTCACTTAATGAGCTTTCTGGATATTTCAGCCGCAGAGAGGCAATCTCTTTCAGCTCGTCCGACAGTAGGTCATACATGCCTGACCGTTTTAATGCGCGAATGTTTTTTATCTGCTGGGTTGATGCGGTAACCGTTTTTTCAATATTCGCGGTTTCACAGTTGGTTTTGCGGTTAATGTTGTTTCGCAGATCCTTAAGCACCTTAACATCCATTAGCTCTAATGTGGAGAGGGTTGCGCCCATGTATGTAATCAGGTCCTCTATCACTGCACTCTCGCGAAAGTAAAGCACATAGCTGCCTTTGCGCTGCGTCATTTTCGCCTCAAAACCTGCCTGGGACAGAATATAGGCCAGGTTTTTGCTAAGGGTATACCGAGGTGCCACAAACTCAATGCGATAGGTCTTACCGGGATCACTGACGTATCCGCACGCCAAAAAAGCGCCGCGTATAAAGGCACAGATCTCATCGTCGCTTTCCAGATTCGCCATGTTAACTTTAACGGAAATCTCATACACAGAGTGCGACAGGTATGCAAGCAGCTTGTGCTTGTCTTCTACAGTTGCCGTAGAAAGCAAAAACAGCGGGTTCCCCCCGCCCAAGCTGCTCAACGTTGCGTCTATTCCGCATAATTCCATTAACAGAGCCTTTAAGCGGGTAGCAACACATTCATACTCTGTTTGGGTTAAGAGTGTATTCTGAAAAAATCCACGAGAAAACAATACAAGTCCGTACAGCAACGCTTTTTTCTGTAAAGCACTTTGCCTTGTCGGTTCGGATAGTTCGCTTTTTAGCTTGTATCCAAAGCTGTTTTGGTCTATCATTACCAGTTTCCCCCACTGTACCGAATGAAATCACCTGTCTTTGGCGATGTCGCGATGATTTGCTATCGCGCGAACGCCTTTTTGTTCCAGCGCCGCACACACCTTTTGTGCAAAGGTTACCGACCGATGTTTACCCCCGGTACAGCCAATCGCCACAACCAGCTGGCTTTTTCCCTCATTGGTATATAGGGGCAGCGTGAATTCAAGAAAATCAATAATCCGTTTTAGGAATTCTCTTGACTCCTCAAAATTTAAAACAAAATCGGAAACATCGCGATCCAAACCGGTTTGAGGCTTGAGCTCGTCGTAATAAAAGGGATTGGGCAAGCATCGAACATCAAAAACCAGATCCGCATCGCTGGGTAGCCCGTATTTAAACCCAAAGGACATGCAGTTGACCATAATGCCCGCAGTAAGATTATCTAAGAACAGCGCGGAAAGGCGCTCTTTTAGCTGAGCGGGCGAAAGAATGGATGTATCAATCGTATAATCTGCCCTGCTCTTAATCTGCTTAAGCATGACGCGTTCTACTGCAATCGCATTTTCTATCGATGCGTTATCGTTGTCCACCAGTGGATGCTTGCGCCTTGTTTCTTTAAATCGGCGTATCAAAACATCGTCGCGGCAGTCGAGAAAAAGCACCTTATAGTTATAGCCGTTGTTTTTCATTTCATTAAGGCTATCAACCAAGCCGCTGAACATGTTGCCGCCGCGGCTGTCGGTGACGATGGCAATCTTGTTAATCTTTCCGTCAGACTGCGAGCAAAGCTCGGCAAATTTCGGGATAAGGATTGGGGGCATATTATCCGCGCAAAAAAAGCCGATGTCCTCCATCACATTGGCCGTTCTTGTTTTTCCGGCTCCCGAAAGACCTGTGATAATAACAAGCTCCATACAATCCACCCACTTATAACATCAGTTTTCGCAACGAAACAGGCGAACCTCGCATTCGAGTGCGATGCCTGTCTTTTGCAATACTTCCTTCTTAACAAGTTCAATTAAGGCTAATACATCGTCGCAGGTCGCCCCGCCCGTGTTGATTACAAAGCCCGAATGCTTGGTGCTGACCATCGCACCGCCAACACTGCAACCCTTAAGCCCACACTGCTCTATCAGTGCAGACGCATACCCGTTGGCAGGACGTTTAAAGGTGCTGCCAGCACTGGGGTATTCAAGTGGCTGTTTGGAACAACGGCGGTTCCAAAGCTCCTGCATACGCATCTTTATTTCGCTTTTGGGCGCAGGGGTCAAGCGTAAGCGAAGCGAGGTAATACAGTAGTTCTTGTTTGAATAGGCGCTGCTTCGATAAGAAAGAGCCAGCTGATCACCCTCAAACAGTCCGATATTGCCGCTTGGATCGATGTGGCAACAGCTAAGCAGCACATCCTTCATCTCGCCGTCGTAAGCGCCCGCATTCATATAAGCGGCGCCTCCCGAACTGCCCGGAATGCCGTAGGCAAACTCCAGTCCCGAAAGACCTTCTTTGAGGGCAAATTTACACAGCTCGGTCAACGGTGTTCCCGCCAAACACAACAGCTCGTTGCCTTCTCGCGTGATGCCAGAAAGGTTTTTGCCAATATGAATCACCACGCCGCGTATGCCGCAATCGCCAACCAAAATATTTGAGCCTTTGCCCAGTATGCAGTAGTCGATGCCACTCTTGCGTAGATACTCAATCAACGTCGCGATCTGCTGTTCGCTGCTTGGAGAAATAAATAAATCCGCAGGACCGCCGATTGCAAAGGTAGAGTGGCGGAACATCGGCTCATCCAGTAGGGCTTCACAGCCAAGGTCGTTACAGAACTTTATGAGTGATTGCTTCCATACCATCTTTGTAATCAACCCCGCCCGTTAAAATCTAAATCCGCCGTAAATACGTTCCAGTGAAGTTTTGTCGTGTTGCGGCATGGGTATTCAAGACGTACACAAAACAGTTTATGCGTACAGATTACCCAAAAATGCAGCGCCGATGATTCCGGCATCATTGCCAAGCTGCGCCGCGACAAGCTCGGTGTTTTTTATGCTGTTTTTTGTGTAGCGTTCTTTTTCAACAATTATGCGCAGAGGTGCAAGGATGGTCTCCCCTTCCTTGGAAATGCCGCCGCCGATAAACAGAATATCAGGCTGAAAGATGTTAATCATATTGATAACCCCGCAGGCAAGGTAGCTTATATACTGCGCCACAACCTGTCTCCCACTGGCAAGCCCACCACGCATCGCGTCAAAGGCGGTACGTCCGTTTACCCTTGTTATGTCATGGTCGCAATATAGCCACATGCCGTCGTTCGAGTTATCTCTTAGATACTCCCGCGTCATAGTAATCAGACCCGTTGCCGACGAATAAGCCTCAAAGCATCCCTTTCGACCGCAGGTACATGGTCTGCCATCATATACTATCACCGTGTGACCAAGCTCACCGCCGGCAAAGTTTGTGCCGGAGTAAATCTTCCCGTCAATGATAATTCCACCGCCCACACCAGTGCCCAAGGTGATTCCAATGACATTCCTAACGCCCTTTGCAGCACCTGCGAGTACTTCCCCATAGGTTGCGGCGTTTGCGTCGTTTTCAATATATACACTAAGCCCCAAACGCTCCTTTATCAACCGCGTCATGTGAACGCGATGAAACTGGAGATTGTTTGAGTATTCAATCTCACCGGTATCCTGATTCACCGTACCCGGTGTACCTATGCCCACCCACTCTATCTGAGCAAGCGTAAGCCCGGCATCCGCCGCGGCAAGCCTGGTTGCCTCCGCCATATCGTCCGCTATCTCCTGCGCAGGACGGGGCGCGTTGGTCTTTTTCTTTGCTCTACCGACAATACGGTACTCTTCATCTACTATGCCTACCGCGATATTTGTACCGCCAAGGTCAATTCCCGCGTAATACTTCATACCCGTCAGCACCGCCTTGTGTTGTTACTTTAAATCATGCGCTTTCAGTCCGCAGTAACGTTCCAGCGAATCAAAAAAGCGGTCTTTATCGATGTTTAGGATCAAATGCTCAGGAAAATCAATATCCGCGAGCAGATCCAGCGAGGGCTGTACACCGCCTATTTCAAGCGCTATATGTGCGTCCGCACTCACAACCACCGGGACCTCGTACTTTTTGCACAGCTTGGCTATCTCAACACAGTTGATTGCGGCACCTTTTCGCACAGTAAACGAGTGCGCGTTAATCTCGACTATCTTGTTATACTCCTTAAACGCCTTTATGCCCCGTTCATAATCAAAGCGGAATGCCTCGGTCCCGCAGTGACCGATCACATGTACGTTTTTGTTCTTTGCCACCTCTATGTATGCCTTGGTGTACTCGTCAACACTCACTTTAATGCCCAGCGGAAAATGAAAGGAGGCAATAACCCAATCGAGCTGCTCTAAGATTCTATCCGGCAGATCGAGTCCGCCTTCGTATGAGATAATATCCGCCTCAGCACCACGTAGCATAATCGTATCATCAATCATACGGTTTACGCTTAACAGGTTTTCAAAAAACCAGATGTGCGGTCCGTCCGGCATCTGGGGGCAATGCTCCGTTATCGCTACGGCACACATCCCATTCTTTTTTGCATATGCAATGTTTTCAAGAATCGTACTGTAAGCATGACTGGATGCCACGGTATGACAATGCGTTTCTGCAATGGACTTTGCCTTTCTGATATCCAAGAATCTATCCTCCACTAGTGCCATGTAATTGTGAATCGTTCGTCGCTGTTATCGTAGCAAAATGATAAAATAGTTAATATGCGTCCCAATCGTTTGTTGTTGATGTATCGGCAGGCATCATACCCAGCTTGTCGAGCAGCTCGCGCGCTGCATTGTAGCCCATCTTCTTTTGACGATTGTTCATTGCGGCAACCTCGATAATAATCGCCAGGTTGCGCCCGGGTTTCACCGGTATGGTCAATGAAGGCAGACTAATGCCCAAAATCTCGGTATACTCGTTGTCCATTCCCATACGGTCATAAACCTTATTTTGATCCCAAAGCTCGAGCTGAATAATCATGTCCACCTTTTCGGTGACCTTAACCGAGCCCATGCCAAAGATACGGCGCGCATTGATAATGCCAATGCCGCGCAGCTCAAGAAAATGCCTAATATTTTCCGGCGACGTACCAACCAGTGTTCGATTGGATACCCGCCTTAACTCTACCGCGTCATCCGCTATCAGGCGGTGTCCGCGCTTTACAAGCTCTATGGCGGTTTCGCTTTTACCTACACCGCTCTCACCCAAAAGCAGGATTCCCTCTCCGTAAACCTCGACCAAAACACCGTGTCGGGTAATGCGCGGTGCAAGTTCTACATTTAACTTGGAGATGAGCCCAGACATAAACGACGACGTAGAATCTGCCGTACGCAAGACCGGCACGCTGTACTCCTTGGCATATTCCGAAATCTCAGGGAACAGGTCAAGGTCCCGTGCAACAATGACGGCTGCGGGCTTTTCCGCAAAAAAGGTGTTTAAACTATCCTTACGCTGCTCTTCAGCGATAGATGAGAGAAACCCAAACTCGGCCAAACCGAGAATCTGAATTCTTTGGTTATCAAAATACTCATGAAAACCCGAAAAATACAGTCCCGGGCGATTGACCTCACTGCTGGAAATCAAAATCTGTGAGGACTCAATGGGCAGAAAGATTTCCTCCAGTTTAAATTCGTCAATCAGTTTAGAAAGCGCAACCGTAAACATCGTTGACATGTTGTTCACCGTTTCTCCGACAATAATTAATATAATCCAGATGTTCTTAATTGTCTGCTGTCTTGAAAAGACCTGTTACTTACCGTTTGCTTCACAAGTTCATACTTATAGATCGTACTGTCTTTGCAACCGTTGTCGGTCAAGTTGCAAAAGATTATCAGTCACTGCGGTTTTAGGGTAAGGGCACAGGTTTCTTTCTATTCGGCATTCTTATGCAAAATATCCGATTTCATTATATCGTAACCGCACATTTGTTTCAATTGTTTTTACTAAAACTAAGTGCACAGCGTTTGAAGTTATTTGACCTACAGTGACGAACCTTGATTGTGTCCGATCGGAAAATACCAGTAAGAATTCATCCCCGAAAGCTGTGTAACAGAGCCTCTGGGCATCTGCGTTAGCGCATTCTTAACGTTCATAAAATCCCCACAACAGTACAGCAATGAAAAAACAGAAAACGAAAGAAGCCCAGTAGAAAATACCGTTGCCGCCGGGGGCAAAGCCGTCCACAGCGCTAGTGGAACAACACCGAGCGTGAGCGCCGGCAGAACAGAAAGCCAGATAAACCTTGCCTTTGTTGTGGGATAGGTGGATACACAAAACGCAACCATGTATTTTAGGCTGTACCAAACCTCAACCTCTGCTTTTTGGGGAAACGCAATTGCGTGCAAAAGTTCATGGGGATAAATCATTACAAGGGACAATACGATACCCCATATAGAAAACACGTTAATCCCCCCTATCTGGGAGTGTAGTAGAGTTTTCACTAGTAAAGCCAGCGCAAAAAGCACAATAGGAACCACAAAGTACGGCAACACGGCTAAATTTAACGCAAGCATCGATTCCGGCTCCCTGAATTTAACCGCATGGGCAGGCAAAACGCCCTTGGGTAGATCGTCTAAGCTATTAAACTTACCCTTAAATACAATCTTCAATGTCGCACTCTCCCAAAACGTCTTATCCTGCCAAGATAATATAAAAAAAGCTATCATGCGAAATGCATCCGCCAAGGGGTAATAATCATTTGTTCCGTACGCATCATTTACTTGAAATACATATATAGCTGGCACTTAATCATGCCGTTGTAAAGCTTTCGGCGTTTATCCGCAGTCCTGCCAAACAGACGCTCGAACTCCTCATGGGGCGAGATCACATAGTAGCTAAGCCCCGGGCGCTTCTCAAACACCTTGCCCATCTCGGCGTACAGCCTTTCTGCCTGCTGAATATCAAGCAGACGTTCTCCATACGGAGGGTTGCACAGAACCGTAGCCTTCTCATCGGGAATAGATAAATCCTTGATATCAGCAACCTTCACCTTGATTCGGTCGGCAACCCCTGCCTTTTTTGCATTGCTCATGGTTAACTCAACCGCTTCCTGTGAGATGTCCGCCCCGTGCGCCTCAAAAGAAACCGAGCGGTCTATCTGAGCAACCGCATTCTCGCGCTCCTGTCGCCAAACACTCTCGCCAAAACAGTCCCAGCTTTCCGCAGAAAAACGGCGCGAAAGACCGGGCGCGATGCGCATGGCGCGCAGTGCCGATTCTATTAAAAACGTACCCGAGCCACAAAACGGGTCGTACACGATCGAGTAGCCTTTAATCCGCGCTACATCCAGTATCCCTGCGGCAAGCGTTTCCTTAATCGGCGCCTCATTGGCGTCCTTGCGGTAGCCCCGCTTATGCAGACCCGCACCCGAGGTATCGAGCATGACGGTAACCTCATCCTTTAAGATGGAAAACCGAAGCTGGTGCACAGGGCCAGTCTCCTCAAACCAAGACTGGTGGTATGCTTGTTCAAGCCGCTTAACCGCAGCCTTCTTAATAATCGACTGACAGTCCGGTATAGAATAAAGCTTGGAGTTCAGCGACCAGCCCTTGACGGGAAACGCATCCTTCTTCCCAATAAATTCTTCGAGTGGCAGTTTTAGAACACCCTGAAACAGTTCCTCAAAGCTAAGCGCACGAAAAGTGCCCAAAACGATGAGCACGCGTTCAGCCGTACGCAGGGTCAGGTTTGCCCTTACCACGTCCTGTACACTACCTTCAAAAACAACCTTTCCGTTGTGTGCGGCTACATTTTGTCCGCCTATCCGCTTAATTTCATCGGCGAGTATTCCCTCTATGCCGAACAGGCAGGGGCATGATATCGTGAGCTGGTTCATAAATGAGATTTCCTTTCATAAAGCAAGATGCAACCATCATGATACGTTTTTAATATCTTAACAGAAAACCTAGTGTTCATACGGTTGTCACAACATAAATCATGGAACACCTTGCGGTGTTCCATGAACGCAGTATTTTTATAAAGCGGACTATTCCGCATTGGGCTCCAGCAGACCGTAGTTTCCATCCTTGCGACGGTAGACCACACCGATTTCGTCGGTTGATTCATTGCGGAACATAAAGAACTCATGCCCCAGCATATTCATCTGCAAAATGGCTTCGTCTACCGACATGGGGTTAACCACAAAACGTTTGTTGCGAACAATGCGGTATTCCGCTTCGCTTGCGTCATAATCGTACAGATAGCTGTCGTCCGCTTTTGTAAACGCATCGCCACGAAGCTTTGCTTCGAGTCTGGTTTTATTCTTAACGATTTGATGGAACAACGTATCAGTAACCGAGTCCAAAGAACTCATCAAGTCTGCTGTAGTTTTCTCGCTGCGGTAAATCATGCCGAGCGATTTAATGGTAACCTCAACCGTAAAACGGTCGCGTTCCAATGAAGCGGTCACGAGGGCGTCTGCCTCGCTGTCAAAAAAGCGTTCAAACTTCTTAAGCTTTTTCTCCGCCCTTTCTTTAAACGAGTCGCGGAGGTTGATCCTTCTGCCTCTGATCGTAATATTCATACAATCATCCCTTTCAACAACCTAATTATACATCATAGCTAAATCACATTGAATCAGCCATGCTGTTTTTAAATAATATAACTAAACTTCTTGCTTTAATAATACCATAAAAACCCGATGAAGTAAAGTATACCATGTTAATGTTTTATGTGCGCATTATGTCCAATACCACTCGTTCTATACTAGAACAAGAGACCTGTGTCAAACCATTCTTACACCGCCAACAAGCACCATAACAGGCTTTGCATAAACTGAAAATGGGTCGGTATCAAACACAACAAGGTCACAATCCTTACCGACCGCAAGCGACCCGACGCGGTTATCCAGTCCACAAATTCGTGCTGCGTCGATGGTAATGGCACGGAGCGCATCCTCATAGGGCAGCCCATCTCGCACTGCAAGTCCCGCACAAAGCGGCAGGTATTGAATGGGTATCACCGGGTGGTCGGTACAGATTGCAAGCGGTACACCGTGCTGATGCAGTACGCCAGCAGTCTCGGGGGTAAGGGCCCTCATCTCCGGCTTTGAGCGCTCACAGATGATTGGACCCACGATGGCAAGGGCGCCCTCCTGTTTCATTTCCGGTGCAATCATATGCGCTTCCGTACAGTGAAGAATAACGTAATCAAGCTTAAACTCCCGTGCAATTCGGATTGCGGTGAAGATATCGTCGGTACGGTGCGCATGAAAATGAGCCTTAATCTTACCCTGGAGAAGTGGCAGCAACGCTTCGCATTTGATGTCATACTCTGGCTCATCATACTCTTCTTCGGTTTCTGCACGATACTTGTCCACCATATACTTGTTCGCTTTGTATAGCTGTTCTCTAATAATCGCCGCAGTTGCCATACGCGTCTCGGGCGACTGATTCTTGCCGTGATAAATGCCTTTGGGGTTTTCGCCCAACGCAAATTTCATGGCAAGCGGTTCTTTTAAAATGATGTCGTCAATTCGCCCGCCTGATGTTTTAATTGCGGCAAGCTGCCCGCCGATGGGGTTTGCGCTCCCCGGTCCCGTCACAACCGTTGTAATCCCAGCGCTCACTGCCTCTTTAAAGCAGTTGTCCCGCGGATTAACGGCATCGATTGCCCTGAGATGCGGTGTTGACGGATCGGTCGCCTCGTTGCCGTCGTCGCCTTCAAACCCCATGCCGTCCTCCCACATACCCAAGTGGCAGTGCGCGTCGATAAACCCCGGGTATACGGACGCCCCTTGCACATCAATGGCGTCCTGGGGCAGGCGGGCAAGTTGATCCATTGAGCCAATTTCGGTTATCACACCGTTTTCTGCACGTAGGTATCCGTTTGAAACGACATCCTGCTCCATAGTATATATTTTTGCATTTATAATAATCATAATTATGACCTTTCCGTAGTTTTATACTATAGCTAATTAACTTTAATAATGTCAGAATAAAATCGAGCAAAAGCTTGCGTTTATGGCTTTTACGAGGATTTTTTTGTAGACATTATAAGTTAATTGGGTATATGCTTGCTCATTCCGCGAATGGATTATCATGAAAAGACGTTGGTACGAAGTGTTATCCTCATACCAACGCCAATACATATCAAAAACTGATTGAATCAACTGGACTTTGCACCGCGCTTGCCGCCAGAACCGCGCTTCGATTCTACATTTCGTTTGATATCATACATCTTCTCATCGCTTGACTGCTTAAACTTGCTCATCATGTCCTCAAACGACAGGTTATCGTTTTTACGGGCACCAAACTCAAAGGTATTGCGCCCGCCACCTCTGGGAGCGGGACGCTGCGGTCTGGGTGCAGGAGGACTTTCAACCGCCTTTTTAATGGAAAGGCTAATCTTACCATCGTCGCCGATATTGAGAATCTTCACCTTTACCTCTTGTCCCTCAGTCAGGTGCTCTCTAATCTCATTGACATATGTAGAAGAGATCTCGGATATATGCACCATACCCGTCTTTTTCTCCCCCAAATCAATAAAGGCGCCAAACTTAGTAATGCTGGTTACCTTTCCGGTCAATATACTTCCTACCTCAAGCTGCATACGAAACGTATTTCCTCCTTAAATTATCTTGAATAGTCCTTTTTTGTTTCATGGCGTTTTTCGTGTCCTGGCATGGTATGTCCGCTACATAGGTCAGTTGCCCGAAATGTCGACATAAACTCGTTCTTGAGGGTAAACATACCCCCACCTGCCTCTAGCCATACGCTCCATATAGCCATTGTCATCGGTTGATTCAACCAGCTTGAGTATCTCTTTATTCTTTAAAGTTTGTTCTACAATCTGCTGATTAAGCAATTCCAGCTCTTGTTCCTTTGCCGACACATTAAGCTGAATCTTAATTGTAGACACAACGGAAAACGCACACACCGCAAGAATAACAAGCTTCACGATGGGAGACGTTTTTTTATTCGGATTTATTTTTTTTGTTTTCATGTCCCAAATGCCCTCTGCTTCCGGTTTTTTGGGCGTCGTCTTGCGACCTTTTTGTATATATTAAATTATACAATAAAACACGGTTGTGTTTCAAGCGGTAATTCACATTATTTTGAATCTTTTTATTGTACGCACGTAGTTTATTTGCAGTTTTCATTGCAATTTTCTTGGTTTTTTCAAAGGCCTGTGTAGCAGGGTATGTAACCTTGCGGTTTAAAAAACGAAGTACTCTAAAAACAAAGACGGTTATTGCCTTTGATGCCTTCATAATTAACGTGCCAATGGTTAGAAAATAAACTGTCATGCCAATCACGATACCAATCACCAAGAAGATTCGCAGCTGCCCTGAGTTCACTGTAAGGATAAACACAAACGAGCAGACGGCACATAAAAACCAGTAGATTACATCCTGAAAGAAGACCGCGACCGTGCCGGGGCGAGCCATCATGCGATAGATCCGTAGTGGCTCCATAAATAAACCGAGAAAAAAGCCAACGGTCAATGCTTCTAAAAACAGTAGTGTCTGCTCCGCGACAACAACCTCCACCAGCTTCACACTCCCGTACTTTATACCTAACAAACATCTAAATGAATTCATTTTGAACCGCACGATTTTACGAGCAGCGTCCGCGTGTGCGGGCGGGTTTGTTGCCGTGTATAGCCAATCAACAAGGCAGGTCAACCTACCGTTGTTGACTACCATCTCGCCTGTTCCATGACGGGTAAATGTTTATTTAAAAAGCTTCTCAAAAAAGCCACGGCGTTTTACATCGTCGTCGGTATAAACCAGTGTATGAATATCTCCGTCAATATTAAGCTCTCCGGTATCTACATTCAGTTTGTTAATGTGAAGATTGACCCCTTTCACGGTCAGCTCGCCCATATCGGTAAAAAGCACTACCGATTGTTCGTCGAAGCTGTCAATGTCGTTTACGCCGGATACCGTAAGTATCCTTCTGCCCTCTAAAATAACATTGTGCGGCATCTTAATAACCTTTTTATCCTCTGCCATACCAACCCATCCTTTCTCATTATGCGCCCTGCTGTATATACAGCGCTCGGTTGTCGCACACAAAAGCGGCAACACCCGCAAAATACAGGTATCACCCAATGATATGACGATATAAAAATGATTATGCCACTACAATGCAGGAAAAACGCCTATTCCACAACCTCATAGTTTGCGGCGGCATCTTCCTTTTTTGCAAATTCACTCACCTTAACAACCCGAATGGTAAGCGGCTTTGCGCCCAATCCAATAGAAATGACATCGCCTTCTTTAACATCGTAAGAAGCTCTGGCGGTCTTGCCGTTAACTGTAACCCTACCTGCATCACAAGCTTCGTTTGCAATCGTTCTGCGTTTAATCAGTCTTGTAACCTTTAAATATTTATCCAGTCTCATGGTGTTTGTTCTCCTTTTATGCGTTGCAATTCAAATCGGTTCATGCCCGCTTTACACAAAAGCTGCGCATCGCAAAACAACGATACGCAGCCTTATAAAGCGAGTGGTATTCTTGTATGGAGCGAAAGAGGGTTATTTCGCAACCTGCTCTTTCAACGACTTGCCTGCCTTAAATACGGGAAGCTTAGAAGCGGGGATGACAATCTCCTCTTTGGTTCTGGGGTTGCGGCCAACTCTCTGGCTGCGGGATTTTACTTCAAAAGAGCCAAAGCCAACTATCTGTACCTTTTCGCCGCTTGCCAGTGTTGCCGCTATGGCCTCAAACACAGCGTTAACAGCCTTGTCAGCATCCTTTTTAGAGAGCTCTGATTGCTCGGCGACCGCATTGATCAACTCAGTCTTTGTCATTCTGTTTCCCTCCGAAAATTCTTCGTTATTTTAGACCTGCCTGTTTTTCTTAGCTTCTTTCCAAAGCTTGTCCAACTCACTGATATCCGCAAGGGTCATATCGACGCTGTTGGTTTTGGCAAGCTGTTCAACCTGCGAAAACCGATTTATAAACTTGTCGGTTGAAGCAGTAAGCGCCTCCTCCGAATCAAGTGAGAGGAACCTGGATAAATTCACACAGGAAAAAATCAAATCACCAAGCTCTTCCTGGCACGCGGCATTGTCGCCATCGGCAACAGCACGCATAAACTCGGAAAGCTCGCTGGTTAAATCCGCAAGCGCATATCGGATGTCTGGGTAGTCAAACCCGCTTTTTGCGGCCCTTGACTGAACCTTTTGCGCTCGCATCAGCGCAGGCAGTACACGGGGAACGTTCTCCATATTCTGCGTATGCGATGTCATCCCTTTATGTGAATTCTTAATGTTATCCCAATTGACGAGTACCTCATCGGCGGTTAGGGAATTCTCCTGATCGGTGAAGATGTGTGGGTGACGCACTATCAGTTTTTTGCAGATACCGTCCGCAACATCATCAAAGTCGAAGTTTCCTAGCTCCTTTTCCATCCGGCAGTGAAACACGACCTGCAACAGCACGTCTCCCAGTTCTTCCTTTAACAGGGATATGTCGTTATTGTCAATTGCTTCACAAACCTCGTAGACCTCTTCGATGAAGTTTTTTCTGATAGTACAATGTGTTTGCTCTCTATCCCATGGGCATCCATCCTCTGAGCGAAGGATATCCATGATATCAAGTAAATCGTTTACCGTGTATTTTTGCCTAAACTCAAACTCCACAATCCGCTCCTCAGTTTCCAATTGTTAAAACATTTATATATTACCCTATAATTCCGCGATTTTCAAGTACTTTAGCGATTTTTTCTCCTCCCGGCAACATTCTGATATCATCTCCGCTAATTCCGCGTATCAAGAACAGTGCAAACAGGTAAATACAGCCCGCAATTAGGATAGCAAGAACGGTACTCAGGCGAGAATCAATGATGCGAGAAAGGAATCCATACGACGCATATGCGCCGCCGGCGCATAAAAGTCCTGCGCAAAGCGGCTTGATGAACACACTGGTAAAACTGGGGACGGTGCGAGTGTTCTTGCATACCGAGATGATACTGGCAACCGCGATAAAGACGTAACACAAAAGCGTACCAACCGGCGCTCCGAGAATATTGATTTGGGGAATTGCCACAAGTAGATAGTTGACAAGCAGTTTGAGCGCACCGCCAACGGCCATATACTTTACAGGAAGATCCGCTCTACCCACTGCCTGCAAAACCGCACCCATAGGGCTTGCAATCGCCACAAAGATAACACTAACACCCATAAGCGCGAGTATTGGTGTAGAGATCGCAACCTCACCCACAAGACCGTCCCCAGAAAAGTTATAAAGCAGTGTAAGGATTGGTCCCGCAAGCGCCGACATTCCAAGCCCTGCGGGAACCGCAATCAATGCGGTTACGCGAAGCGAGGATTCCACATTGCGCTTAAGGTCAGTTTTATCGCTTTTCGCCCACGCGGCAGAAACTGCGGGCAGCGCGCTGATTCCAAATGCAGTGGTTATGGCGGGAACAAGATGGAAAATGGTAAGCGGCAGCCCTTTATAGGTTCCAAACAAAAAAGACGGCAGGCGATCCAGTGTGATATCCTGCGGCAGCATTCCCGCGTACATGTTCAGTATTGTTTGGGCATCGCCGGTGACGGCTACGGACAATCGGTTCATGACAGAAGCGAGATCTATGGTTGAGGTTAAGCTGACCACAAGAGAACCAAGGCAGACCGGCACCCCTATGCGAACAAGCGCTTTTAAAAGCTCTTTCTTAGATTGGGCGGACGGTGAACGCAACAGCTCCTGTTTTGAAATGCCGTCACCCTGTCTAAAATGCCGAATTAAGAGATAAGCGAGCCCAAACAGGGTGCTTAGCGTAACACCCGCTATTGCCCCAGCCGCAGCGAACGGTAATACCGCTGTTTGTGCTGCAGCCACAGAATCCGCGGCTACACCGAATACGCTACCGGTTTTTTCGTAATCTTCAAGACCAATTTTCATAATTATTAAAGAAAGTCCATACCCCAAAACAAGTTTTGCAAGTGCCTCGGCTACCTGAGATATTGCAGTAGGGTACATATTACGCAGACCTTCGAAGTATCCGCGATACGACGACATCAGGCACAAAAACAGTACGGCAGGGGCAATTGCCATAATCGGAATAACGCCTGAGGGGTTGCCGACAAGGTCGGCAAAAGGGCGTGCAAAAAAGAAGGTAATGAGAAACCCGACGGTGCCAGTAATGCAAAACAGCAATAACGAAAGCCGACGGATCCGTCTAACATCACGAAATCTGCCGCGCGCAGCATTTTCGGATACCAGCTTGGATACTGCAACGGGCAACCCCGCAATCGCGATGGCAGAAACGGGGTTAAAGATGTCGTATGCGGTATAAAAATGCGCGGAACCTTCAGCCCCCAGCACCAGTGTTAACGGTATTTTAAAAACTGCGCCAATCACCTTTACAAGGATGGTGGCGGCTGTGAGTATCAGTGCGCCATGTAAAAAGCTCTGTTTTTGTCTTGCGGGCAAGCATATCACGCCCTTACAGGATGTTTTTATTAAAACTTGGCATTTAAAGCAAATGAAGGGTGTCATTTGGGTTTGAATGCATCAAACAAGCCTGCAGCATCATTTTGCTTGCAGGTTTTTAGTGATTGCCGTAATAGTAGACTACTCCTGCTCGTTAATCTCAGCAGTCAGTTCAGAAATCCGCTTTAGCAAAGCGTCAATCTTTGCAATCACGTTGTTTTCCGCCTTTACGTCATCCTCGCTTTGACCGTTTCTAGCAGCCGAGTAATGCAGCTTACCTAGCTTAGCGTAAGCGCGCTCCAAATCGGATTTCAGGTTCATTCGCTCTATGCGAAGCTTCGACGTGTTTACAAATTCTCCGGTTGCCTTACACGCGTTGTCAAACAGGTTTTGGGCAGTGTTCGCAAAATCATCGAAAGAATTCATTGTTTTTCTCCCTTTTGTCAATCTATAAACTCCCGCAGCAAAGAGTCGGTCGCAACGTAATCGGGACTCATCTGGGCAAAATAGCCCAAAACGTCGCGAATCTTCTCAAAGCGCGGATAGTGCTCACTGGTAAAGTCCATCTTTTCTATTAAAGGACGCAAGAATTGCAAGAGCACACAGGGCTCATAAAGAATTAGTGAATCGATAATAAAATCAGCATAATGCTTGTAAGGCGAGATATACTTTTTTTCACCCTTACGCACCGATGTCCACATGCTCGCCGTATTCTCCAGTGTAGATGCTCGATGAGTAAAGTCGCGCACACATCTGCGAATAAAGCGAATGACGGTATGGTCGAGTATCACCTCTCCGTTCAGACGGTACTCACCCTGAACGCTGATAAACAACCGAAAAAAACGCTTGCGATCCATGCCCTCGGTGATGATGGGATTTAACGCATGAATTCCCTCTACGATTAGGATATCATTCTCACCAAGCGCAATCTCGTTACTCGTGTCTGACCGTCTGGCATTTAAAAAATCAAATATAGGCAGACTGGTATGGTTTGTACTGATTAGCTCTGTAAAACACCGATGAATGCAATCAATATCAAGCGCATAAACCGTCTCTAGGTCCTTTGTACCATCCGGCAGAGTGGGCAAAAGCTCTTGGTTAATGTAGAAATCATCAAGTGAAACGACAAGGCTGTTAATATGGAACTCCTGCTCAAGCATTGCCCGAAAGCGATGTGCGGTAATTGTTTTTCCCGACGCACTGGGACCCGCCAGCAACACAATATGAGAACGCGAAAGATTTTCGCTAATAGAACGACAAGCACTGCGGATCTGCTGAGTAAAACGCTCCTCGCTGATATGCGCAATCTGCGACGGGTTATTCACTGCATAATCGTTAATCTTTTCAGTAATTACATATCCCTGTTCATCATAAAACTGGTAGATCATAAAAGTCCTTCACCCGTCCTTTTCTCAATAGTATTTCGTCAAAGCCATTTATATACTCATACGGGTACTTATAGTTATAAATTCGTTCTAAACGCTCTCCTTTGAGCTTGGTTACCCCGCCTGCCCCGCACGCAAGGATGGTGTGCGTTTCATCCATAATAAACACGTTATATAGCCCGTCATGTCCTTGTTTTGCAAAGCCAACATTCTCAAGGTTTTCACGCGTATTGCGCTGCCGGTACAGGTAATAGGGCGCGTAGCCAGCCAAGGGAAGCGCCTCGTAACTATAGTCCATCATCTGTGTAGCCATACCGTCACGTGCGGAGAATTCGGCTGCCTTTTGATAAGCAAGGTCGGAGGATCGCTTGAGGGACAAGGTATGCACCGTTATATTCTCAGGCGCAAGGGCGATGGTTTTATCAAGGGAGTAGCGAAAACCCTCGACAGTGTCTGACGGAAGCCCTGCAATCAAATCCATGTTAATGCAGTCAATCCCAACCTTGCGCGCAAGTGCAAAGCTGTTACTCGTTTCCTGCGCAGTGTGTTTCCTGCCAATCACCTGCAACACATCATCGCAAAAGGTCTGAGGATTGATGCTGATGCGGGTTGCCTCGCTTTGTTTAATAACGCGCAGCTTCTCTTCGGTTATGGTATCGGGTCTGCCCGCCTCTACGGTGTACTCCCTAACAGTGGAAAGGTCAAATGCTTTACGGATGCTATCGAGCAACCGTGCAAGCTGCGCGGCGCTAAGTGTAGTTGGCGTACCGCCGCCTATATACACCGTTTCCAACCGCAGCGGTCTGCCCCTAACAATCTCGCCGGTATAAGCAATCTCGGCAAGGAGCTTTTCAAAGTAATCATCCATTAACGCTGCGGTCTTTTCTATTGAGTGAGAAACAAATGAACAGTACAAGCAACGAGATGGACAAAATGGGATGGAGAGATACAGGCTATATGAATTTTGAGCAGAGCTTGCTATTATCGCACTTTCTCTTTGCGCAATGTCGCTTAACAATTGTGCCTTTTGCGGAGAAACTAAAAAACGCTCACAAAGATGCGCCTTTGCTTGCGCTTCACTAAAGCCCTGCTCACTTAATCTTCGCATTAACGCGACTGGTCGAATTCCGGTAAGGATTCCAAAGCGAGGGGAAACCCCTGTTAAAGGTGATAACATCTTGAACAGCATAACACCAAAAAGGCGCTCGCATTCGTTG
The DNA here is from genome assembly GCA_023443315.1 of Bacillota bacterium. Lineage (GTDB taxonomy): Bacteria > Bacillota > Clostridia > Oscillospirales > Ruminococcaceae > Acetanaerobacterium. Next base: position 50,218 of record JAEZVA010000028.1, read on the forward strand.
TCAAAGCCCTCTGCACTGTTTAAAACAACCGATTGATCGGTATACTCAGCCGCGCCTATCGATGCGACTACCGTAAGCACCGTTTTCGAAGAATCGGTCTGCATTGCGGTAAGGATATAGTCGTCCGCTTCGGGCAGTTCCTCCGCCTGCGTGATAGTCTCACCCTGAAAAAACAGCATGACGACATTGCGCACCTCATACGCATAGTTGTGACCTTTAATAACAATCGTCATAGCTTGCCTTTCCCATGTATGGATTGGTTCGGCGCTCGATATCCAAGGTCGTGTCTGGCCCATGCCCAGGATACACGATATAATCGACAGACAACTCGTCGGAAAGGCGTTTTACAGAGGCTATCTCTGTGGCCAAATCGCCGCCGTAATGCGTAACGATACCGATGCTGCCTTGGAACAGCGTGTCGCCCGTAAACAGCATATCCCCTAGAATATATACCACCGAACCGTTGGTGTGCCCAGGGGTCTCAAACACGGTAAGGCTCAGTTCATCAAGCGCTATGGTATCGCCGTGAACAACCTGACGAAAAACGGGTACATCCGAAAGCTGATACTGTTCGGAGTTGTGCGAAAACCGCGCGCCCACATTCTTAACGGGGTCTGTTAACAGCTCCGCATCCTTTTGGGGGACTACGACCTGTGCGTTCGTCGCGTTAAAGACTTCACGCAGGGCACCGATGTGGTCAAAATGACCGTGGGTAAGCAGTATCATTTTTAATGCGATATCATTGGCTTGCAATACGTCCAAGATACGCTCGCTGTCCGCACCCGGGTCGATTAAAACACCGCTGCCTTGTTCGGTACGCAGGATATAGCAATTTGTATCTATCATGCCTACAGGCACAACAATTGGCTTCATAGTCATAACCCATGCCTTTCAAATGCGTGTATCGGACATCTATCTATAATCCGCTGTGTCCAATACTATGGTAACCGGACCGTCGTTGAGCAACGAAACCTTCATGTCGGCACCAAACACACCCGTTTGTACACGGGCGACGCCGGTCTGCCTAACAAGGTCAACAAACAGATTGTACAAAGGGTTTGCCTGCTCCGGGCGCGCTGCCGCAATGAAGGAAGGACGTCTGCCATGTGAGGAGTCTGCACAGAGCGTAAAGTTTGGCACGATGAGTATCCCCCCGTCATTATCCTTAAGGGAGCGGTTCATCTTACCGTTTTCGTCCTCAAATATACGCAGCTCGGATGCCTTTTTCGCCAGCAGCCTTGCCTCGTTTTCCGTATCATCCTGATAAATGCCAAGCAAAAGCAGAATGCCCTGCGAAATTTCGCCGCTTAGTTTTCCGTCTATCTCCACTTTCGCCCACAGAACCCGTTGTATTACAGCACGCATGAATCAAACACCAACCGTTTCGTTGTTATTATTTACCTGTTCTAGTAACGGAAGAAACGCTGTCGATTCGGTTGAGGTTTGTCATAACATTCTGCAGCTGTTCCCTGCCCGAGATGCCGATGGTAACATGGATACCGACGTAACCGTCTTTTAGCTCGCGGGCATTCAGCTCATGAATGGGTAGATGCATATTGGAGAGTGCCACCGTTACATCCGCTATCATACCGGCTCTATCACGCGCCAATATCTCAATAGTGGACTTAAAGGTTTCCTTTACTTCATCCGACCATTGCACATTCACCCAACGCTCGGGCTGGTCTCCGTTCTCTTGGGACGCGATAACGTTCACGCAGTCTCGCTTGTGTACCGATACGCCGTAGCCGCGCGTCACAAAGCCAGTGATATCATCGCCCGGTAGCGGGTTACAGCACTGGGCAAACTTCACAAGGCAGCCGTCGATGTCTTCGACCACAACCCCGCCCGATACGGTTTTGGAACGCTTTTTCGTCGCGCTCTGTATGGTCGGCTCTACCGGCTTATACTGTTTTATATAGTCGTCCTTGATGCGGGGCATAATCTTGGATAGCGAGATGCCACCATATCCGATGGCCGCATAAAACTCATCCACACCGGCACAGTGTTGGCGTTTGGCAAGGTCTTCTATAAACTTATTATACTCGTCATCCGGCACGCGGATGGCGTTGCGACGAAATTCGCGCTCAATCTCCTCACGACCCTCGGATATGTTTTCCTCACGTCGCTCTTTCTTAAACCAGCTGCGAATTTTGCTTTTTGCCTCGCTGGTTTTAACAATCTTTAGCCAGTCGCGGCTCGGACCGCGCCCCGGTGTGTTGCTCGTAATAATGTCGACAATCTGCCCCGTCTTAACCTCGCTGTCAATCGACACCATGCGTCCGTCTACCTTCGCCCCGATCATGCGGTTACCGACCTCGCTATGAATGGCAAACGCAAAATCGATGACGGTGGACCCTGCGGGCAGCGTTTTCACATCACCTTTGGGGGTAAACACAAACACATCTTCGGGAGAAAGGTCGGTTTTGATGGTGCGAACAATCTCCTCAACGTCTTCGCTCTGGGATTCAAGCAACTTGCGAATCCAAGCAAGACGGTCCTCCAGCTTATCCTTACCCTGCATACCCGCCTTGTATTTCCAGTGGGCTGCGATACCGTATTCGGCGGTATGGTGCATCTCCCAGGTGCGTATCTGAATCTCAAACGGCACACCCTCTTTGTCGATAACCGTCGTGTGCAAAGACTGATACATGTTGGGCTTTGGGGTAGAGATATAATCCTTAAACCGATTGGGAATCGGGGTAAACATGTCGTGAATAACACCCAAGATGTTATAGCAGTCGATTACCGTATCCACAATAATGCGGACGGCATAGATATCATATATCTCTTCAAAAGATTTGCCCTGAATGTACACCTTGCGGTAGATGCCGTAGATGCTCTTTACCCTACCCTCAAGGAATATCTGCATGTTTTCCGCTGCGATACGCTCGTTAATGCGACGCATGATATTATTCAAAAACCGTGCGCGTTCCTCTTTATGCAGCGTCAATGCACTGTCAATCTCCGCATATGCAATACCATCAAGATGTTTAAGCGAAAGATCCTCAAGCTCCTCTTTAAACGCACGGATACCTAGGCGATGTGCGATGGGCGCATAAACCTCCATGGTTTCAAGTGATTTATCTCGCTGCTTTTGCGGCGGCATTGCGTCGATTGTACGCATATTATGCAGGCGGTCAGCAAGCTTAATGATGATTACACGGATATCCTGGCTCATCGCAAGCAGCATCTTACGAATGTTTTCTGCCTGCTGTTCCTCCCTAGAGGAATACGGAATTTTACCAAGCTTGGTAACACCGCTAACCAAAACCGCTACGTCACGACCAAACAGGTTGGTAACCTCTTCCTGCGTTACGCCGGTATCCTCCACCACATCATGCAGCAGCGCGGAAATCAGCGATTCCATGTCCATGCCAAGCTCGATAAGAAGCATGGCGACGCTAGCGGGGTGTATGATATACTCCTCGCCCGAAACGCGCATCTGTCCCTGATGAGAGGCCTTGGCAAACTCATAGGCTTTTATAATTAGTTCTTTGTCATACTGTTTGTCGCTTTTCTCCAAACAGCTGAGCAGGTCGCTTAGAATCTTATCCACAAGCAGTCACCAATCCTTTGAATCAATGCGCGAACTATAACCATTCTATGTTGCGCTTAGGAGGCGCTGCATAGTGTCCGACCTAGTTAAATCGGTCTTCGGGGCGTCTTTTACAATAGAAATGCTGTATTTGTTGTTATTGATAACAACACGTACTAGCCCAAGCTCGCTTAATACCTTAACGGCATTTTTGGTCTTGCCGTAATTAGAAAGCGTTACAGCAGCAAGCTGCGCAATGTCGCTATATACTGTCTTGTTTTTTGCAATGGCACGATACACGATAGCTATATCCTCGCGGGTAGGAGTGATACTGTTCTTTTGCTCGGAGGTTATCGCCTCTTCGTTCCAAAAACGTTCGCACAGTTCACGCGACATAAAGTACTCGTCTTGTACAAAAGAGGATGGGCGAATATCCTTTATCTTAATCGACACAGTTTCCCTGCCCTGATAGACATTGCGGTCACATAAGGCAACCACATCAACCTCGTCCCCTGTTTGGTACATAAAATCCTGTGGTGAGGTGCCAAACAAAACGGCATTCACCTGTTTGCTATCCTTTTCCATGGTCACGCGCAGGTGCTTCCCCGCGCCAATGGGTGATATTTGAGATAGTTTCATATTCATAAATGCAAAGCGTACCGGCTCGTTGCAACAACCAAACGGCTCTAATAGAGAGAATTGATTGAGCGTCTCCACCGTGATGTCCGCCGGATGGCACACGACGTCGACCGCAATGCTGTGAACAGGCATAAACGGGTGCATCTGGGAACAGTATGCTTCAATACGCTCACCAAAGGCGGGGATATCCTGCGTTTTTAAGGTGAAGCCACCCGCAGCCTCGTGGCCACCGTAGCGTTGCAATAGATTGTCGCAGTGAACAAGCGCGTCAAAAACCGAAAAGCCCAACACCCCTCTGGCAGAGCCGCGTGCTATGTCGCCTTCGATGCATACCACAAACGCAGGCTTGGCAATACGGTCTACCAATCTTGCCGCGGCAATCCCCGCCACGCCGGGATGCCATCCCTGCTTTGCAATAACGGCTGCCCGTTTTTGAGAGAAGGCGGGCCTTTTTATTAGTTCCTCGTCTATGTCTCTGAGCATGTTAACGTCCAGCTCTTTGCGCCGGATATTGTTTTCGTTTATCTTAACTGCAATCTCCTGCGCCTCTATGTAATCATCCGTAATCAGCATTCGCAGCGCATCCTGTGCCAAACCAAGCCGTCCCGCCGCATTGATACGCGGCACCAATTGATAGGCAACCATTACGGAATCAATATTCTCAGGGCTTATCTCGCAAAGCTCCATCAAGGCCGTAAGCCCAACATTTTGCGTCTCGGCAAGGCGGATAAGTCCCTCTTTTACGATTATTCGGTTCTCTCCCGTTAAAGGAACAACATCGGCAATGGTGCCGATTGCGGCAATGTCGGCGCAAAAATCGAATACTTCATCGTATTCCCCGCCGCAAAGCGCTGCAATTAGCTTTAGTACCAGACCCGCTCCGCATAGATCCTTAAACCCGCTGGTACAATCCGCGCGATGTGGGTCAACGACAGCAAAAGCATTGGGCAACTGAGCCTTCGGTCTGTGATGATCGGTCACAATCACAGTAACCCCAAGCCCTTGCGCATAATCAATTTCATCGAGCGCCGAAATCCCGTTATCAACAGTAATAAGTAGCGAAACGCCGTCATCCGCAAGCTGTTTTACGGCGTCACGGTTCATTCCGTACCCTTCTTCTTCTCGGGAGGGGATATAGGTAGTGACGTCCGCCCCCGAAGACTCCAGATACAGATAGAGCATTGCTGTAGCGGTTACGCCATCGGCATCATAATCACCGTACACCGCAATGCGCTCTTCATTCTGGATCGCCTGCTCTATTCGCTGGCAAGCTTTATCCATATCCTTTATCTCAAACGGGTTGCTAAGACGCAGTTTATCTGAAAGAAAATCCTGCACAGACTGTGGCGTGTTATAATTGCGCGCAACCATGATATCGGCTACCAAAGAGGATACACCAAGCTCTTGTGCGATTGTCTTACTTGCCGTCGTATCCGTTTTTGGCAATACCCATTTTGCAAGACCCAATCAAATATCCCCTTTCCTTGCACAGTGACCTAATTATGTGGCTGACTTTGGAAACGACCTGTCTAAATATTTTAACACCTTGCTGTTGGTTATTCAACCTTTTTCGTTATTGCAGCTAAGGGTGAAAGGCTTCACAAACCCTCCGACCTGCTACCTAGGCGCCCCATACCGGGACATAATTGCCTGCGCAACGCGAATACCGTCTACCGCAGCACTCACAATCCCCCCCGCATAGCCTGCACCCTCTCCGCACGGGTACAGTCCTTCCACCGCTTCGGATTGAAGCGATTCGCTGTTTCGCACAATGCGTATTGGCGAGGAGGTTCTAGTCTCTACTCCGGTCATCACCGCGTCGGGGGATGCATATGCCTGAAGTTTTGTACCGAAGTTTAGAAGACCAAGCCGAAGCATCTCGGTAACAGGCGTTGGAAACAACGCCGCAAAATCAGCGTCTGTTACACCAATCGCATAGCTTGGTGTAACAGTGCCATACACAGCACCCTGCCTTCCTTCTAAAAACCGTCCAACCGTCTGCGCAGGCGCTTTGTAGCCACCGTCTCCCATCTCAAACGCACGCTGTTCCAGTTGCCTCTGGAAGGCTATTCCACCTAAGATTCCACCGCCGAAATCCTGTGGCTCTACCCCGACTACAAGTGCGGCGTTTGCATTTTGGGCGTCTCGTGCATATTCACTCATCCCGTTGGTTACAACAAGCCCCGCTTCACTGGCGGCAGGTACGACAAATCCTCCCGGACACATGCAGAAGGTATATACACCCCTGTTCCCTTTTCGATGAGAAAGCTGATATTCTCCGGGCGGCAACCCAGGGTGACCCGCAAAACGCCCATAGAGGCTTTGGTCAATCGCATCTTGCCGATGCTCAATGCGAACGCCAACCGAAAATGCCTTTGGTTGCATGGGAATACCGAGCTCATAGAGCAGTTTTGCGGTGTCTCGCGCACTATGCCCAATACAAAGGGCAAGGGATTGACAAGCAATCTCCATTGCGTTCGCGCGAATGGATGTCAGTCTTCCGTCCTGTATGGCTATATCATCAACTGTATGCTCAAATAATACGCTGCCGCCAAGTGCAATAATCTCTGCGCGTATCGATTTTACAACTTCGCGCAATCGGTCGGTTCCAATGTGTGGCTTTGCTTTTTCTAATATATCATCCGGTGCACCGTGACGGTGCAGCTCGCACAGTACAAAATCGCAGCGTTCATCCCCGATACGGGTGGTCAGCTTGCCATCCGAAAAGGTCCCCGCGCCGCCTTCGCCAAATTGAACATTGGTCGAGGTGTTAAGTCCTTTACCTTGCCAGAAATCATTGACAGCCTTGACACGACGGTCTACATCCGCCCCTCGCTCCATTACCATTGGACGATAACCATGCCGCGCCAAAATCAGTGCACAGAACATCCCCGCAGGCCCAAAGCCAGCTACAACCGGCGGATGGAGCATGGGGGTGTCTGCACACACAAAATTAAGGTTAGCCGCACAGCGAATCGTTCCTCCGCACGCCTTGGCTCGGTGGGCTAACCGTTGCTCGTTGTGCACTTCGACCCCAACTGAATACACCATGCGGATTCGATCCTTGTGGCGCGCGTCAACCGAAACCTTTGCGATATAAGCCTTTTGCACCTCGCCAAGCGTCAACCCCAATGATGATAGTGCCTTCTTAATCGCATCTTCTCTGGGTTGTTCTATCGCAAGCTGAATATTTGGAATGACGATTGCCATAACACATAACCGCACCTTTCAAAGTATAAGCCATCATATCTGCCACACAAAAGAGAGCCTGACCATTTCAGGTCGGGCTCCCAAACTGTTAATCTATTATTTCTCCCGAACTGTAATAACAACCGAGTAATCACCGATTGCCCACACCACACCGCGGGATGGTATGATGATTCGCACCGGCACGTTATGCTGACTGCCCGTACCAAGATCGCGATCAGACACATCGACCTCGGCTACGATATCACCAGCGGTAATCTGTTCAAGAATCTCTGCCGGACCCACGATTTGAACATTGTTGATGCCCTTTGTCGCGAGTGCCACCTCATAGTTGGTCGGTTCGTTTACAATGTTGATTGTCTTTACATTGAATTTGCGTACCGCGTAATCGGCGATAGAAAAATCCACCTTCACAGATGTTACGTTGTCGATGTTTTCAAAGCCTTCTGGCAGTTCAATGTCAAATACAAACACACTGTTTGGCTCAACAAGCTTTAAATCTACGTAGCGAACACTAATCTTTGACATCGTGTCAATCGTTTCTGCAGGACCAGCTACAAGTATCTGCGTATCGGACAGCGAATACTGCAGTTCGTCAACCAAGAAGTTGTCGGGTAGGTTATTAAATTCCACTTCAATGGGCAGAACTTTTTGCTTTAACACAGGAATGGTAACATCCGCGCGCTCACGGTCAAGCTTTAGGTTTGTCATATCCACCGGCTGGCCCGTAACATCATATAAAACAATCCCGCCGCTTCCAACGGTTGCTTTATCTACTGTCTCGGGCAGCGCAGGGTCTGGGACGACAAGACACTTCGCTATTCGGGCAACGTCGGTTTCGGGACCCGATATGGTAATCTCACCCGGGGTGATATAATGCTTACCCATGATATACCCGCTAGGAACAGTAACGGACGACAGATCAATCGACAAAGGCATCTTCTTTGTGACATACTTATCAAACCGTACCGAAACAATAATCGGAGACGTGGGTTGAATGATGTCGTAATCGGTATTTTGATATTTTTTGCTTACCTGCACCTCAAGGTCGTAGGTGCCTGGGGAGTCCACCCCAAACAGGGAAACGGAGGTGATAAAGTCGTCCGATGTGATCTCGGATACTGGAAATCGATTTCCGACAACATCAATCTCCACCGCTTTATTGCTAACATAGACTACGCTGAGCCCCAGTTTTTCAAGGCTGGTCGTATCAAAAGCAACCGGTATTCCAGTTACCCTTTGCTCCTTAGTCGGGTCAACTACATTAACAACAAACGCCCAAACAATAATGCCGAGAATTACAGAGATTATCATTAAAATCCTGTCATTATAAAACAGCTTGCGAAAGCCAATCTTTTTCATTTTCACCTTCATTTTGATTTCCCTTTCCAAAACGACGGTCTTTTCTCCGCAAGCTCCGACAGTTTATTGGTAAACAGGGTCTTCTCAAGACGTTCTTGTAATGTGGCCGCATCGTAGTTTCTTATCAGTTTTCCGTTTTCTGCAACCGAGATTACCCCAGTTTCCTCACTAACCACAATAATGACGGCATCTGAATTTTCACTCATACCAAGCGCAGCTCGATGGCGCGTACCCAGTGTTTTACTGATGGATTGGTTGTCCGATATCGGAAGAAAACAGCCCGCCGCATATAGCTTACCGTTTCTTATCATCATTGCTCCGTCATGTAACGGTGAGTTTGGGAAAAAAACATTCCCCACAAGCTCCGCACTTACGTCTGCGTCAATAACCGTGCCGCTTTTAATAATCTCGCCAAGCTTCGTTTCCCGCTCAATTACAATTAGTGCGCCGATCTTCTGCCTGGAAAGCGAAACCGCGCTTTCACACAGCGCAGAAACAGCCGAATGCCAACGTCTTTCCTGCTCATCCTCATCAATATCACCCTGTGAGAACATAGTAAGCCCGATTTTAGCCCTGCCTACCTGCTCCAATGCCCTTCGCAGTTCTGGCTGGAATACGACAACCAACGCGGTTACGCCGAGCGTAAGTACATTTTGTAAAAGAAAGCTCATTGTGGTCAATTGAAAGATGTCTACCAATAAGTAGCCGACAGCTAGCAGAACAAAACCTTTAACCAGTTGTTCGGCGCGGGTATCGCGCACCAACTTGATGATTTTATAGATGAGATAAGACACAATCGCCACATCTAAAAAATCCGCAAATTCGATGGTGTCCGCCCATCGTACAATGCTCTCCCATATCGTTGATAGTTCCATCTTAAACGACCACGCCTTTCCGGATTTGTGCAGTAACATACAGCATCAACCCGAATAAAAAGTGTAAAGTGTTACTGCTGCGGCAACACAAGATAATAAACACCGAAATGCCGCTGTGTTTTTGTTATTCTATATACATACAGCTTGCCATACATCAACTTTGCATTTTACAATTAACTATATTGTAGCATATTTGTTGGTGATTGCAATGCCAAATATCGAATGGATTGATTTTGATAATTTACGGAAACACTGTTTACTCACAACATACAAAAACTGAACTCCAGTTAATGCAGCTGTTTGAGCTCATGCACAAATTTGAGTACCTGCTCCTGTGTGTTGTATACCGAAAAACTTGCGCGAACCGCCCCGAAATCACCCGTTTTAAGCTTTTGATGTGCAAGCGGGGTACAGTGAAAACCGCCACGCAGCGCAAAGCCACGCTTGCTCATTTCCTCCACCACGGTTTCGCTCTTAATTTCTCCTACATTAAAGCACAGCACCGGCAGATGCGTGTTCCATTCTGGGCGCAGGGTATATAGCTTTATGTTTTTCATCTTTTTTAAAGAATCGTACAAAAGCTGTGTAAGGGCAAGCTCGTGGCGGTAGATGCGATCATGCCCCATTGATGTGACAAACTGCATCCCCTCTTGTAATCCCGCAATCCCATATGTGTTGAGCGTACCGCTTTCCAAACGCTCCGGCATGCTGGGCGGTTGTTCTTTTAAATAGGACTGGCTGCCCGTCCCTCCCTCAATAATGGTAGCGAGACCTTCCCCTTTGGCGGTAATCAACATACCGGTGCCGGGAGGACCGTATAAACCTTTATGTCCGGGCATACACAAAAAATCTGCCTTGCCGAGTGAAGCACGGCGTGTACCCGCAGACTGAGCCAAATCCAGCACAAGAACAAGCCCATGTTTTTTACATAGGTCGTATAATGCATCGCACGGCAGCATCACCCCACATAAATTAGAGCCAGATGAACATGCAATCATCTTTGTTTTTGTTGTTATCTGGCTCTCAAACGAACGCACCGTTTTGTCAAAATCACCCTCGTACGTCTCGGCAATGGAGTAGGTTACCCCACCGTCCTGCGAAAGCCGATAGACGGGACGAAATACCGAGTTGTGCTCCATATCGGATATAATTACATGCGAGCCCTTTGTGAGTGCACCCTTTATCGCGGTGTTCAACGCTTGGGTGCAGTTTGCGGTAAATACCACATTATCTGGCTCAGCGTCAAAAAGTTTAGCCGCGGTTTCTCGGCATTCAAAAACCTTTTTTGCCGTCAGCATAGAAAGACGATGCCCGCTACGACCGGGATTCGCGCCGTAGTATTCGGCACACTCTCTGATGGCGCGCAGTACCGAAGCGGGCTTGTGCATCGTCGTAGCGGCGTTGTCAAAATACGTCATGCTCCATCATCCTTCAATGCGTTCTGATAAGGAATATTCATTTTATTCAGCAGCTCGACCGCTGTACTAAAACGAGTATTGATGCGTATCGCATATTGACATCCGTTGCGCTGTCTATCCTGTGTTTTTTGAATCTCTGCCCGGATTCCGCTGCGTTGCAGCAGGGTCTGCGCTTTCATTGCGTAGGTCACCGTCGAAAAGGTGAGCAATCCGCTCTGCATTTTATACACTCCTTTGCTCGGCGCAAAATGAAACAATGACTCATCCGTAATCGCCATAGTTCATCTTATGCCAAACAGCAGGAGTTGCAACAGAAAAACCTATTTTATTACTAAGAGAATTGTGTGCCTAATATTTAAAATTGCTGCATTAAGCACACCGCGTGAGCAGAAATTCCAAGACCCTCTCCCGTAAAGCCAAGCTGCTCTTCCGTGGTTGCCTTAACACCGATGCGCTCAATGTCGCAGCAGATTGCGTCTGCAATATTCTTGCGCATCTGCTCAATATAAGGCGAAAGTTTCGGTTCTTGTGCAACAATGGTGGCGTCAATGTTTCCTACCCGATACCCTGCTTCCTTTGCAATCTGCACGACCCTTTTTAACAGCATTATGCTGTTCGCATTATGGTAAGCTTCGTCGGTATCGGGAAAATGCCTGCCAATATCACCGAGCGCAAGCGCGCCCAGTATCGAATCGGATACTGCGTGGGCCAGTACATCCGCATCCGAATGCCCCAAAAGCCCTTTTTTATATGGTATGGTAACCCCACCAAGAATCAATGCACGACCCGAAACAAGCCTATGCACATCATATCCGTGACCGATTCTTAAATCCATCATTGTATCGGCTCTCCGTTTCCTTCTACTTTTCGTCCGTTATATCCTGCCATTGCATGAGTGCGCGGGCAATGGCAATATCCTCTGGCGTTGTAATCTTTATGTTTTTATAGTCTCCCTCACACAGATACACGGTATGACCTGCACGTTCAAACAACTGGCAATCGTCGGTAAGGTCAAGCCCCATGTGAATTGCCTGCTTGAGCGACATCCGGTAAGTATCTGCCGAAAACATCTGCGGGGTTTGCACTTGATATAGATTGCTTCTGTCTACCGTTTGCTCTACCTTTTTGTCGGCACCTACGCGTTTTACGGTATCCTTTACAGGAACAGCCGCTGCGGTCGCGCCGTAGATCAGCGCATTCTCAATCACAGAATTCACTGTATGGTCTGGTACCAAAGGGCGTGCGCCATCGTGAATAATATAAAAATCCGCCTTGTCGCTGCAAGACGAAATCCCGTTAGAGACAGACTCCTGCCTTGTTGCTCCGCCCGCAACAACACAGCGAAGTTTACGAAACCCAAATTCCTCTGCCATGCTACCGACGTCCATAATGTGCTCGCCCTTGGTCACCACGATGATTTCATCGACAGACGCGCATTGTTGAAATACACGGATACTATGTGCAAGCACCGGCATCCCTCCGAGCATAATCATCTGTTTGTCAATGCCTTGCCCCATTCTCGCTGAACTGCCGGCTGCAACAATAATTGCCGAGATGAAATGGTTTTGCATCTGTGTCCCTCGTTTTCTTTCCTTACTCTTTTCTATAGCTTCTCAATAGCATTATAACGTAAGAACGGTGGTTTTGAAATAAAAACACAGCAAATTTAGTTTGGATAGGCATTGTTATTTACCGGATGCTGAATTCCGTTATAATCGATGGATGCTTCACCTGAAATCAGCAGGTTACTTACCGTAACAAATACATACCCCTGCTTCTTAAGGGCTTTTATGATATCGGGCAGCGCGGCTCTGGTATTGTCAAGACCGGTGTGCATCAAAATAATCCCGCCGGGCTTTGCCTTTTGCAGTACACGGCTAGTCAGCTTTGGGGGTTCCGGTTTCCGCCAATCAATGCTGTCGATCGACCACTGGATGACCGTGTGCTTCATCTCCTGCGCGGTTTGCACCACCGTATCGTTATAAGCGCCAGACGGGGCACGGAACAGCGTCGGCCATACCCCTGTTGCCTTTTGTATTACCTCGTCTGCCATGGAGATATCCTTTTTTATCTGCTCTGCAGAAAGTTTGGTCATATCGGGATGTGCGTAAGAGTGATTGCCGATTTCATGTCCGGCTTCCTCTATCATTTTTGCCTCGTTCGGGTTCTTTTCCGCCCATTCTCCCACTAAAAAGAAGGTGCAAACCACATCCTGCTTTTTGAGGATATCCAATAGCTCGGGGATATCGTCCGCTGTCCATGCCGCGTTAAAGGTCAATGCAAGCCGCTTGTCTGAAACCTCAACGCCATACACAGGAAGCTTTGCATAATGTGCCCACCCTGATGCCGGAACGACAACATGGTCAAGCTTTGCAGCAAGAAATAGAAACGCAATGAACACGGCAACAGCCAAAACCATCGTGAACAGGTTGCTTTTTGTTATAATCATGTATCGTTTCATATACAATAGGCCCTCCGCTCTGCAAAACAGCCGAATCGTTCACCGCATTGCTGCATAGCCATTATATGCCGTTTGGCATGTACGCTATTCGGAGCAAGGACTTTGTCTTTCGAAACCGTGCGCATAACTGTTTTCAACGCGCATTACATCAAGTAATTTAAGAATTCAATGAATATAACAAACCTGTCGCGTTGATGCACTTATACAACCATTTAGTCGATGAGCGTGCTTCACCTGATAAACGTGAATTTGATGTTTTCATGAAAGATATCGCCCATAGCCGTGTCGAAATCGATTTGCATTTTGAGAAAAACAGCAAAAAGAAACGGGAATGTTAGGGCTGTATACACAAACAACAAAAAGCGGACAAAATAATAAGGTTCTTAATGCTGTGACCGGTAGGAATTAATAAATTCGATACAGAATTCAGGTAGGTTATGCTATAATTATTTACTATAACCTGTTTGCATTCAACTATATTAATCAATAAGGAGAATTACCATGCCATTTGTCATCATTGCGGCTGTTGTTGC